>DAOUYM010000061.1 GCA_030666115.1 Candidatus Aenigmatarchaeota archaeon | reverse complement strand
TGCAGGGGCATGGGAATAGGTACCATACTTGCCAGAACCATCATAGAAGAGGCCAGGAAGGAGATGAAAATAAAACTCGTGGAATCAAAATATTACCATTGTAACAAGGCGTCAGAGAAACTGCATAAGAGATGCGGCTTCAAAATGGCTGGAAGGATTCCAAAAGGATGCAAGATAAAAGGAAGGTACTGCGACGAGATAATAATGATCAAGGAGGTATGAATATGCAGACGATAGCGATAGAGGAGATTTCGAAGCATACGGGCAAAAAAGTAGACCTGAGAGGATGGGTGCACAGGATAAGGTCCAGCAAGGGTATCGTCTTCCTAGTGCTCAGGGACTCGACCGGGATAGTGCAGTGTGTTGTGAAGGATACTGTGCCCGGGTTTGAGAAAGCAGCAGAGACAGGAATGGAGGCATCTGTTACGCTTAGCGGTACTGTCAGGAAGGACCAGAGGGCGCCCGGCGGATACGAGGTTGATGTTAAGAAGTTTGAGGTTGTGGGACCGTCTGATAATTTCCCGATAAGGGAATTCCAGTCACCGGAATTCCTCCTGGATTACAGGCATCTGTGGATAAGGTCGCAGAGGATTCAGCACATACTTAAGATCAGGTCAGAGGTGACCGGATTGATACATGAGTTCTTCAGGAAGAGGGGATACTACGAGATACAGTCCCCTATCCTTACGCAGATCGCGTGCGAGGGCGGATCAACCCTGTTCGAGGTGAAGTACTTCGGGGAGAAAGCGTTCCTCGCGCAGAGCTGGCAGCTGCATGCAGAAGCTGTGATACACGGGCTTGAGAAAGCCTATTGTATAGCTCCCAGCTTCAGGGCAGAAAAAAGCAGGACCAGGAAGCATCTTGCTGAGTACTGGCACGCAGAAGCCGAGGCTGCCTGGATGGAACATGAGGATAGCATGAAGCTCCAGGAAGATCTGGTCAGTTATGTTGTCCAGGGCGTGCTGAAGAGGAGGAAGAAGGAACTGCTGGAACTTGGCAGGGACCTGAAGAAACTAGAAGTGATCAAACCGCCTTTCCCAAGGATCACCTACGAGAAAATGATAGAGATGCTGAAGAAGGAAGGGATAAGAAGGAAGTGGGGCGACGACATTGGTGTTCCGGAAGAGAAGGCCCTGTCGAAGCATTTCAGGAAGCCTTTCTTCATAGAGAAGTGGCCTGTCCATTCCAAGGCCTTCTACATGAAGGAATCGGATGACGGGAAGACTGTTCTCTGCGACGACATGATGATGCCAGAGGCATATGGAGAACTGATAGGCGGCAGTGAAAGGGAGACTGATGTCAAAGTCCTGGAGAAGAGAATGAAGGAGTTCGGGATAAAGGAGAAGGACATGAAGAGCTACCAGTTTTATGTAGATATAAGGAAGTACGGTTCTGTTCCGCACTCCGGCTTCGGGATGGGTGTTGAGAGGCTGGTCATGTGGATATGCGGGATAGATCACATCCGGGATACAATCGCCTTCCCAAGGGTAATGAACAGAATAAACCCGTAAGAGGCGGGTGCGAAAGATATGAGAGGGAATATGAGCAAAGAGATTGTGGAGAACGTCAAGAAGATGCTGGATTCGAATAACGTGAAATACGAGCTGTCTGAACATGATCCGGTCTACACATCTGACCAGGCTGCGAATGTAAGGGGTGTTGATATCAAGACTGGTGTTAAGGCCCTGGTATTGAAGACGTATGAGGACCGGTTCGTGCTGGTGCTGGCCAGGGCTGACAAAAGGGCAGATCTGGAGAAGATCGCTGAGCTGGAGGGAACCAAGAACGTACGCCTCGCCAACCCGCAGGAGGTCTTCAAGCTGACCGGGTGCGAGATCGGTTCTGTTCCGCCATTCGGCCATCTCACAGAACTCAAGACTTATCTTGACAAGGACATACTGGAGAACGACGAGGTCAACTTCAACTGCGGCCAGCTAACCAAATCCATCCGCATGAAAGCCCAGGATCTTTTAAAGGTAATAAACCCGGTATTTATCTAGGGTAAGAGTAGTTTGTATGGGCCCGTAGCTCAATTGGATAAAGCGCCTGACTTATCTGTCCGTGGGTTAGGGGATAGGTAGGGGCGAAGCTTCGGACCAGGAGATTGGGGGTTCGAGTCCCTCCGGGCCCATGTTAATTTTATATGTCTCAAATCCTATTCGTCTTTATGAGTGACGAATGCATATTCTGCAAGATGGTCAAAGGCGAGGCTCCGTGTCACAAGATATGGGAAGATGAAAAGCACCTTGCCTTCCTATCAATATTTCCCAACACAGAAGGATTTTCTGTAGTGATCACAAAGGAGCATTATCCTAGCTATGCCTTTGATCTTCCAGACGATGTTCTGAAGAGTCTTGTTATGGCAGCCAAGAAGGTGGGCAAGCTACTAGACTCTAGGCTTGGAGATGTAGGCAGGACCGGCATGGTACTCGAAGGCTTCGGTATAAATCATATACACGCGAAACTGTTTCCCATGCACGGCACAAAGATGGATAAATGGAAATCCATAAATTCAAATACCAACAAATATTTCGACGAGTATGAAGGATATATATCATCCCATGATTCTCATAGAGCTGATGATAAGAAACTTGCAGAATTGGCAAAGAAGATACGTGAATGATCCATTCTATCATTTAAGTCGAACCCGGGACAATTATATTGTATATGAACATATTATTTGTTTGCAGGTTCAACAGATTTAGAAGTAAAGTAGCTGAAGCCATGTTCAACAAAATTAATAAGAATAAACGCTTCAAGGCAAGAAGTGCAGGGATAATCAAGGGTAACCCGATAAGCAAAGAAATTAAAGAAACCGCCAGGAAATTTGGAATCTTAATTCAAGGAACACCAATCGGCTTGAGTTCAGAATTACTAAAATGGCAGGATATGACAGTTATCGTGGCAGACGATGTTCCAAAGCAAGTATTCAGAGATAACAAAAAGTATGGTAAAAAAATAATTATCTGGAAGATTCCGGACGCTGATGAAGAAACTGAGACTGACATGTTGAAGAGAATAAATATGATTCATAAGAGAATTGAACGTTTTCTGAAACAGACAGAAAGGCTCTGAGTAATTTAAGTCGCACCCGTACTAATTATATTACATGAAGGGGACGACTTACCTTATTTTAACAGGGATATTCCTGGGAACCATTGGAATATGGGTTAAGCTGATAGGTGGAGCTGTGTCACCTGCCCTTCTGGCGGTTTTCAGGACCCTGATATCCGGACTGCTGATATTCCTTCTGATATTGTTCACCAAGGAGCTGAAGACACTGGAGACCCTGGGAATAAAGAAGAAGAACCTTCTCATGTTCATGGTTGCAGGTTTCTTCGGAGTAACGATAGGATTCGGGTTCTACATGATGTCGTTCTACTACGTGCCTGTATCGAATGCTGTCGTGCTGGTCTACATCTATCCGCTCGTGACAGCACTGCTCTCATGGGCGTTCCTTAAGGAAAGGATAACCAAACAGGAGGCCCTGGCAGTGATCCTGGTCTTACTGGGCGTGTGGTCGATATACGGCTCTGAAATGAACATGGCCACAAACGCCTTCGGGAATCTGCTGGCAATCCTGGCTGGTTGCGGATACGCCATCCTTTTCGTCTTCATAAGGCATTTCGAGAAGAAGGGACTGCCATACTGGAAGGTCACGTTCTGGCCGATTGTGATAGGGGGACTCATACTAATGCTGTTCCTGCCATTCGAACCTGTCGCCTTTTTGCCCACCGGTAATATTCCCCTATATATACTGGGTATCGCATTCTTCTCCTTCCTGGGATACGTTTTCTATGCCAAGGGCCTGAAGAGCATAAGGGCGCATAATGCAGTGATAACTGTCTCCCTCACCGAACCGCTCACAGCAATAATCCTTGCTATCATTATACTCAGTGAACCGATTCCACAATACGTCCTAATCGGAGGTGCACTGATAATCCTGGCCAATATCCTGGTCGGGAAGGAACACAGGAAAAGGAAGCTGAAGAATAGCAAATAGTGGCTGTTTTTAAAGGAATAAATACATTGAATAATAATTAAAGGACATGCCGGGGTAGCTCAGCTG
>DAOUYM010000036.1 GCA_030666115.1 Candidatus Aenigmatarchaeota archaeon | reverse complement strand
GTGTGGATGCTGAAGAACGAATCCGTCTCCTTCTCCAGTATCTTCCCCACATCAGGATTGGTCTTTATGCTAAAGGATATGTTGGGGCACACCTTCTTCAGGAATTCATACCTCTCGATTACCCTGGATCTGCTGATAACGAACCTTGCCTCATTCGCCTGCTTTTTCTCATTCATCCTTTATCAGCCCCTCTTTCTTCATGACATCCATCGCCCTCATGATGACCAGGGGGAATGTTATGCTGACGTCCCCTATCACAGAAACCTCGTTCGCATCGACTTTGACCTTGCCCCAGGTCTTGGATTCATTTGGTGTGGCACCTCCCATGCTTCCTGAATATGTGCGGGACGTCGTCATGTAGACAGCGTAATCACATCCTCCGTTGAGTAGCAGTCCGAAGATGGCGTGGTGCTTCGAGACCCCGCCCCCCAGCGCTATCACGCCCTTCTTGTCATCGTAGCTGCTGCTGCTCAGAAGGGTTGAGAAATCCCTGACAACATCAACCACGAAATCCGGGTAATCCTGCTGGAACATGTAAAGATGGAATCCAAGGGAGCCGTCTGTTATGGCAGGGCAGAAGATAGGGACGTTCTTCCTGGCAGCCTGGTAAAGTATCGAGTCCTCATCATCCAGCATCAGCCCTATCTCCCTGAGCAGTTCTGTCACGGTCAGGCGCTTCTTTTTTCCGTATATCTTCTTCAGTATAGGAAGCATGTAATCCTCGAATTTGGAATAGCTCTCGTTGGTTATGAGCAGGTTTCCTATCCTGTTCATTCCCTTCTCATGCAGCGCAACGTCATCAGTTCTGTATTCTCCTATGAGGAAATTCTCTCCTGTCGCTTTCATTATGTCCTCCTCTATTCCTCCTGTGGTGGTCACCACCACGTCAACAATCCCAAGCTTAATCATCTGGGCGAACAGTCCCCTAAGGCCAGAGGTGACCATGTTTGAGGTGAATGTGAAGTATGTCTTTGCTCCGCTCCTCTTCATTTCTGTTATTATGTCAGTGGCTTTCTTCAGTTCTGTGGCCTGGAACCCGATATTCCCCATCCTCTCGGTAAGGTCAGATACCTTCATTCCATCATTCCACTTTATGTCCTTTACCTTCTCCATGCAATCACCTTCTTGAATACATTAGCTGCTAACAGGGCAGTTGGTGAGCCGATCCCATGGGACGCGCACTCGACTATATCCATCCCTATGATCCTGTCACTTCCCCGGCAGACTTTCTCCAGGAGATCGAAGAACTCCTTCGGGTTCATGCCAAGCGGTTCAGGTGTCCCGACCTCTGGTGCATGCCTCGGGTCAATCACGTCAAGATCAATCGTTATGTAGATCGGATTCGTTTTATTGATATTTTCAATACTGTCATTTACCCTGTCAATCAAACTCTCCTCTTCCTTGTTCCATGACCTGCAACCCAACTGAACCAACTCGAACCTGTCGTCCTTGAGGAGATGATGTGCCCAGGTTATGTGTGAGAACTTCTCACCAAGCCAGTCAGGCATCAGGTCCCTGTGCGCATCGAAGTGGACGACTGTTATCTTTCCCTTTGTGTGATTCTTGATCTCTTCCAGAATCCCCAGTGTTATCAGGTGCTCGCCTCCGAGAAAGACCGGAAAGACTTTCGGGTTCTTCTCGAGTATGGATTTCACTGTGTCCTGTATCCTCTCCCTGGTAAGCTGCCAGTTGCCTGGCACCACCTCGACGTCCCCAACATCGGTGAACTTGGTTTCCTCAAACACGTTCTTCTTCAGTGCAGGGTCATGTCCTGGCAGGTTGCGGATCGCCTCTCTGATGAAAAGCGGGCCATGCTTCACAGACTTACCTGTCTGGGTGGAATCGAATGGGACGCCTACAAGAACCACGTCCGCTTCTTCTATACCGTAGTCGTACTCAAAAGTCTTCTTGAGGTAGAGCATATACTAACCTCCTTAAAATTAGATTAAGGCTGTTTCTTGATGGCGAGGATCACGTCTTCCTTCATCACTGTTCTTCTTCCGGCATGCCTGGCTAGCTGGACTATCTCCTTGCCTTTATCCTCTGCGTTGTCCAGAACATAGCTCTTCAGTGCCTTCACCGCTGTCTTTGATATCCTCTTCTCACTGGCCTTTTTGGCTATTCTCTCCAGCGGAGCATGCGGAAACTCTTTGCTTCTCATTTCCTCACCTTACTGATATAGAATAAGCGTGTGGATATAAATAGGCCGGCCTAGCTTCGGTTACTTCTTCAGGATCTTCTTCTTGATCTCGTCAAAGTGCTTTGGAAGATCCTCAGGATTGAGCTTATTTTTCAGATACATGGAAAAGCGGGATTTGTACTCGTCTGGTTTCTCTGTCCTGAGCTTCTTGGACAGCTCTGCTATGTGTGTTCCGTTCAGCCTTTCGTCCTTTGGAAGGATTTCATCTGAGTGGGGTATCTGGATTCCAGCATCAAGAACTCCCTTCAGAGCAGAGTATATCCTGGAACCTGGCGTGGACACGTAAAGTCCTGCGTCAAGGACAGCGTCCTTAACCTTCTTCTTCCCGGCCATCTGTCCACAGAGCAATCCGACCAGGTATGCACCTGGCAGGTTTCCTGGATTCCCTTTCCATCCAAGCTTCGCAATGTCCTTGGAGTTGACAGAAACCAGTGTCTTGTCCCCGTCCTGCGAATATTCAACTATCTGGCAGGTCACGTTGTTGGTTGTTCTCCTGACCACAAACCTCAGCTTGTCGGATTTAAGCAGCCTTAACCTCTGCCTGTAATCAGTCAGTCCCTTTCTCCTTCTTCTGTGAGCAACTATGTAGGTTTTACCTCTCATCTAAATCACTTCTTTCCCTTCTTCCCTTTCTTCTTTTTGGATCTAGCCTTCTCATTCTTTCCCTTTTTCCCGGCATTTGGTTTCTTCTCTTCTGTCTTCTTTCCCTTCGCTGGTTTCCTGGCCTTTTCTTTTTTGGCCTTCGTAACAGCCTTGATCTCCTTCTTGGATTTGGCCTTCATCAACTCGTGATCCTTCAGGTAGTACAGAAGGTGCTTCTTGTTCCTGATTGCACCACCCTTGATCATTAGGTACATCTTCCTGTAGACCTGATTATCCATAGCGCCGGAATCCTTAAGTTCCCTGAGCAGCCTTCTTAGCGGACGGACAGTCTCTATCCATATTCTCTTCGAGTGCTTCCTTGCACCATAGGTTCCTTTCCTTGAACCATGACCCTTCTGCCTTCCCCTCTTCTTCTGCTTGACCCTTTTCTTGACATTGAACTTCGCTGTTCCTTTCTTCTGCTCTTTCCAGATGTGTCCCTTTCTTATCAGGTTCCTGACATCCTCCCTGGTGAGAGCTTCCTCTACCTCTTTTCCTGCCTTGACCTTCACTCTTGATGCACCGCACTTGAGAATCTTGGATGCAATCTGTTTCTGTGTGCTTAGGTTCATTTTTACACCTTTCCTTCCTTATCAGTCACTCCCGAAGTCCTTGATCGTCTTCTTGAAATCAGAATCTTTCTTTATCTCTTTTCTGTTTCTAAGTATCTCCCTTGTCATTACCCAGAATATCAATGCCAGGGATTTCTTTCCGTTGTTGTTGACCGGTATCACCATATCAATGTCCCTAACTATGTTGAAGGTGTCGCATAACGCGACGACAGGAATCCTCTTTCTCTTTGCCTCCTTTACTGCCTGGTCATCTATCAGAGGGTCTGCAACAAACACAACATCCGGCTCATAGAATCCCTTGTAGGAAGGATTGGTAAGCGTTCCTGGAAGGAACCTGCCTGATATCGCTTTCCCGTTAACCGCCTCTGCAAAGGACTTTATCACCTTTGATGCATTATCCTTCTTGGATACAATCATGATCTTCTCGAACTTGGAGAGGAAATCAGCAGCGATCTTTATTCTGTTGTCTACCTTTTGCAGGTTGAATACTGCAAGGCCATCATCCCTTACCTTGTATATGAACTGCTTCATGTAGGGCGTGCAGGATTTCATTCCTATATGAACCCCGGCAGTCAGGTACTCTGTCTTCTCTACCAACATTTCTTACACCTTGAATACGCTTGTATTACACCTTTAATACGCCTGATATGCTTGATATCCTTGTCTGATTCACTATAATTAACATTAGATTTATTTATAAAGTTTATTAAACCATGCGGCCCTACAAGGGTAGTTTGGCCATCTTTACGTCTGGAATCTCCTCCCAGAGCTCTATCAGCCTGTTAAGCTTCGCCATGTCAGAACCAGTTATTCCTGACTTTATCAGCGGGGCATCCCATGCAAGGGAGAGGTCGGCAATCCAGTCGTCTTCTGTCTCCCCTGATCTGTGGGACGGGACCACCACGATTTCGGCTTCCTTTGCCATTCTGACCACATCATCAGCAAGGGAGAGTGTGCCGATCTGGTTTGGTTTTATTATCATGCTGTTGCTTGAACTGTTGGCTATTCCCTTGGTGAGGAGTTTCGGGTTGGTGCAGTACAGATCATCGCCCACTACCAGGTGCTCCTTCCCAAGCCTCTGGTTCAGTATCATGAACTGCCTGAAACCATTCTCATGTACCGGATCCTCAAGGTAGTAGAGTCTGTACTTCTTTGTGATTTCCTCTATGAAATCAATCTGCTGGTTTTGGGTCAGGTGTTTGCCCATCTTCTTGTAATCATACCTCTTTCCATTCCAAAGGCTGGATGACGCGAAATCTATCCCAAGCCTGACCTTCCAGTCATCTGCTATATCAGATAGCAGGTCAAGTGTCTTTATGTCATCAAGCTTGCTCATCCAGGCATTCTCCACATTCTTCCCAATCAGGAGTTTCTTCCTTCTGAGTTCCTTTCCCAGGTCTATCCATATGCCCAGCATGGTTTCTATCGCTTCTGCAGGACTACTGGCCGCATACGGGATAACCAGGAACTCCTGCCAGTCTGTCCCTCCCATGTGCATCCCGCCGCCTATCACATTCCCAATCGGTATCGGAAACTCTATCCCCATCCTGGGTTTGTGGATTTTCCACAGTTCATTATTGAAGGCTGCGCGGACGCATGCAATCGAGATGGCAAGAGAGAGATTCTCGCCGATCTTGCTGAAATCATCTGTCCCGTCAACATCCTTAAGAAGAGAGTCAATACCCCTCCAGTCCCTCTCATCTTTTCCTATGAACCTGGGCCTTATCCTGGAGAAGCTCTTCCTCACCTTATCTATGGGGAGTTCTTTAGCCTCATGCTCGCCTTTGCTTGTACCGGAAGGGATTGAAGCAGAAAAAGATCCTTCATCCGTCCATAACTTAACCATTACAGATGGTGTGCCCTTGGAGTTGAAGATTGAATAGAGCTTCAGGTTACGTATCATAAGTTATATTTGTAGGGCTGGATTAAAAATAGGACCAGTTTATTCCTTGTCTTCTTTGCATTCCTTGCATTCCCTGGTTTCCTTCTTGATGTCTATTGGGATGACGCCGGCTTCCCATTCGAGTTTTGCGATCTCTATGGGTTCTGTTACATTCTTCGGGACCTTCACAAGAACAGGTGAACCCTGGGATATCTGGAGTGTGCGGGCTGAAATAATCCTGGTCTTCTCGAACTTTGTCTTGTGCTTAGTTGACATCCAAATCACTATGAATTACATTATTATAACAGGAAGGTTTTTATTTCTATCCTATGTACCTTAGCTGCTCCTTGCCCATTACAGGAGCCTTTTCTTCCTTTGCTATCTGGTTCAGGGCCTTCTTCTGGAGGTCCTCAACCTTCTTTATGAACTTCTCCATTTCAGCGACTCTCTTGTCTATATTGGTTGTGTCTATCTTTATCTTGAGTATCTTGGTAAGTATCTCCAGAACAGCATCTGCTGCCTTTGGATCTGTTACTATTGGGAACCCTGAGGTCTCGCCGAGCATACATACGCCCTTCATTCCCCTCTCCTTTCCGAGTCCCAGGAAAAGGCCTGATGCGCCGACTATGTATCCAACCCTCTCGCCCGCAGAGAAGTCTATCCCTGACTTCGCGTACTTCTTGACCAGCTCCTTGTGGGAGACCGCTCCAAGGACCTTGGGTTTGTCCTCGATCTCGCCTGTTGCCAGGCCTCCTATGGTGAACATCTCCTTCACTCCGAACTTCTCAACAAAGTCCAGTATGACCTCTGTGACTTCGTAATGTCCCTGTGTGGACATGGACTGGCAATCCCCTATAATGAGTATGAGGTCCCTCTGTCCAGGCTTCTTGGCCTTCCAGTAGTAGAACTCGTTCTTGAGCAGATGGATCTGATAGTTTTCATGAAGCATAACGAATGGGAAGAAGTGCTTGGAATATAGTTGAGCGAATTTCTTTGCACCAAGCTCCTCGATCATGTAACCAACAGCAACCCTTCCTATGTTCCCTACTCCCGGTAATCCCTCGATTAGGACAGGGTTCTTGAGTTTCGGTCTTTGAGAAACCTTTATCACAGTCATAACTTCACCTTAATTTTTATTTATTCGCACCTTTATAAGTATTTTTAAACCCAAGCTAAATAATACCATATCGATAGACGGATTTTAGAGGATGGATAAAGCCGTCATTCGAAATTGCGCTCCGGTCGTCTAGTCCGGTCAAGGATTCTGGCCTCTCGAGCCAGGGACGTGGGTTCAAATCTCAAAAGAGTGAAAATCCCGCCCGGAGCATTGAATCGTAAGACGACTTGGCCAGTTAATCCAGTCGTCTATCCAAACGGGCCTGTGGCTCAGTGGTTAGAGCGCCTGACTGATAAGTTGCGATAGACAAAGTCTATCGATTTCGTCAGAAATCAGGAGGTCGGGAGTTCGATTCTCCCCAGGCCCATTCTATGGACACATCGGAATTTTACAGGCAATACACAAAAGCATACGATAGTATAATGTCAAGACTTTCTGTATATAAGGAACTAGTAAATCTACATAAAGAGGCATTTATTGGTAGGAGAAGAATACTAGAAAGCGCATGCGGTCCAGGAATCCTAGCAATAGGATTGTTAGAACAGGAATCAGAGGTTCACGCTTTAGATAATAACCCAGAAGCTCTAGATATGCTAAAGAAGAAATCGGGTCATAATGACAGATTATATACCTATTGTCAAGACGCTCACAAACTTCAATTCGAAGGTTGTTTATTTGATGGGGTCTCATCAATGCTCGCTCTACCGTTCATGGAAAATCCAGTAGGATATCTGAAAGAACATAAAAGGGTAATGAAAGTGGGAGGTATATTTGTTGTATCGGGACCCAGTGAAACGGCAAGGGACACAAATTGGATGATGAGGCAATGGAAAAGGGATTTGACCCAACAGGGCATATCAGAAGAATTGCAATGTGACTGGGATATCTTTGAAAGATATACAAAAGAAAGTGCAAACGTAAATGTTATTAATTGGTTCAGCATTCAAAAATTATCTAAGATATTAGAAGATAATATTGGTTTACATGTCACAAAAGAAATCCAGAACCCACTTTATTATGGAAAGGGATATGTAATATTAGCCGAGAAAATGAAATAATGGACTGGCCGGGAGTTGAACCCGGGGCCTCTCGGATGCGAACCGAGCGCTCTACCAGACTGAGCTACCAGCCCGTTCAATTCGAGGGACGGCTTTGTCATGTTGGTTCAGGCCGCCATTCCAATTATTAACTGCTTCTGTCAATTATAAATATGGTTTTTACGCTGTTCAACCTGGTTGAAGCGATATGGCTGATCATACCTGCGTACGCGGTTAACGGTTTGATCCCGCTGGTTGGGCTTAAGGGGAGGAAGAACCACCCGATAGATGGCGGGAGAATGTTCAGGGGTAAGCCGATACTGGGACCAGGAAAGACCTGGGAAGGTCTTCTGTTCGGGTGCTTTATTGGAATCCTCATCGCCTCAGTGGAGATGCTTGCCTTTCCCTATCTGCCATTCGACATCTCTCCTGTCGCCCTTACCATAGTTCCAATGTACCCGCTTCTCGGGTTGATGTTGGGTCTGGGAGCCGTTGTCGGAGACATGGTTGGCTCCTTCTTAAAAAGGAGAATCGGACTTCCAAGAGGAGCAATAGCCCCGCTGCTGGATCAGGAAGACTTCCTTCTGGGATCACTGTTGTTCGCTTCATTCCTGATTACAATAAAGATCGACTGGGTGATACTTCTCGTCATCATCACACCAATAATCCATCTCGTAGCGAGCGTGATAGGTTTCAAGATGAGGGTAAAGAAAGAGCCATGGTAACTACTCGAGCCTTAATATCTTCTTG
>DAOUYM010000045.1 GCA_030666115.1 Candidatus Aenigmatarchaeota archaeon | reverse complement strand
CCAGAGATACTTGATTTTGCACTGAACGAGGTTATGACAAAAAAGTTCCTGGCGAAGCTATATCCGTACTGGTTCTGATTCAACCTGGTCTGGTGTTTTTTATTAGGCTAAAACAAATTAATAAACAGGGATTTTGATGCGCGGATTCTGGTACATGATAGAGGCTGTGCTTGCGGGCCTGATAATAATAGGTTTCCTGCTTTCGCTGGCTAATGGTTACATCAGTACTCCTGTCGAGGATCCGGGACTGAAGAGCTACAGTGTGCTGCATGAACTGGATCAGCAGGACGTCCTCCGCGGGCATGCTGAGGACTGGAACTACTCAGGACTAAATTCCCAGATATCGCTTTTCGGCTACAACCACTCGATACAGATATGCGACCAGTCCGGGAACTGCGCAGGAACAAGGCCCGTCGCCGGCAACGTCTGGGCCGGGAACTACATCATTGCCGGGAACGACATCTACCAGCCCCGCCTGGTCAGGCTATACCTGTGGAGGCTGGGTTCATGAACATGAAACTGAGAGGGAAAAAGCGAATGAAAGGCCAGTACTTCCTCCTGGGCGCGATACTCCTGTGCTCGCTCTTCTTCATGGGCCTTCCGCCGGGCCAGCAGGTTTTTGAGGCACCCAGCCAGGATCTTGATTACGTGCTGGGAAACCTGGAAAGGGAGATTCCGCACGTACTGAATCTGGGACTGGATGACGGCAGCCCAAGGACAGTGATGGAGAACTTCACATCATGGACCAGGGACATGACCAAGGAGTTCCTTATCGACCTCTCTTCCTTCTGGCTCTTTGCTGAGGGTGACCCGTCCACTGGCAACGTCATCGTATCAGTGGGGAATTACCTGGGCAGTGACGTGACAATCGCACTGGACCTGGACGGGGACCAGAGGAACCTGATTGTACAGGACGGCGATTCAGACTCGACAACATTCGTGTCAGTCGCCCCAACTTACCAGTTATCTGTCCGGTTCGGCAGCGAGTACAGGAACTTTGGCTGGAACAGGGACAAGGTCAACCTCTTCGCACTGATAGAACTGGAAAGGAGCGGGAATATCGCAAGAAAGGATGTTGTTGCCTGAATTCTATTTCTTCTTCTCCTTCTTCCTGAAAAGCCACCTGAACGGGGTTAGTACGATCTTCACTATCTTGACGCCTCCTGAAATGAAGGAGTAGGCCAGGTATAGGATGACGCCTGTTATGGCGAACCAGAGGATCGAGTTCAGGGTTATTGGAACAGAGAAACCAAAGTAATTGGCAATGAATGGGAAGGCCGCTGCTATCACTCCTACTATAACCGCCTTGATCATGGTCTGGAACAGCTTGTAGGCGAGTATTATGAATATCAGGAATATCACTATCAGGAACACTGAATTGATCTGCTGCATCTGTGACATAACCTCGAAAATGAGTTCAAAGACCATATTTTAATTATGCTCACCAGTAATAAATATGAAGCTTATCGCTGTGACAGGGCACAGGCTCTCGGGTAAGAGCCTGTTTGCCAGCTACCTGCACAGGAAGTACGGGTTCGTTCTGCTGGACTTCACTCATAATGTTCTTTCGCCCATGCTAAGGAAACAGGGCAAGAAGACGACCAGGGAAAACCTGGTCGAGCTGGCAATGTCCCTGAGGAAGGAGCACGGAACAGATATACTGGCGAGGAAGTTATGGGACAAAGCAAGTCATGGAAAGCACGTGATATCAGGTATAAGGTTTCCAGAGGAGGTCAGGTACTTCCAGAAGATGTTCGGGAAGGATTTCGTCCTGATAGCCATAGAATGCAGTCCCAGAACACGTTACGAAAGGATAAGCAGGAAGAGGACAAAGGAACAGAAAGGAATGACCTATGAGCAGTTCATGGGGAAGGAGAACTTCCCCACAGAAAAGATCATCTCAGAGACAACGAAGCTCGCGGAGTTCAGTGTTAAGAACGAGGGGAAGAAGAAGGACCTCTATGAACAGACAGATAAACTCATGGAAAGAATTTATATAAACAAAGCACGTAAATAGAACTGATAAGACTGACGGCTTACAGCAAACCTGAACTCGAACACGCCGTCATTCAAAATCAAGCCTCGGTAGCTCAGTTGGAAGAGCGGCTGGCTTGTATTCGCTGGTCTTTTGATCCTGTGAAAGCAGGGATGACAAGAAGACGGTCGCAAGAATTGGACAGCGATAATGATTGCAAACAGCGACAGGAGACCAGCAGGTCGGGGGTTCGACTCCCTCCCGAGGCTTATGATCACTCCTGATACTGGTTTTATGGATATTAATACATGTAACAAAGTCTTAAAATAATAGAATTAAGTTTTAGTGCTATAGCTAATCGGTTGCTACTAACTCGCTAAGAATTAATATTCAACCTATTCCTTCTTCTTCATGAAGCACTCTCTGCAGTAGACTGGCCTGCCTTCTGTAGGCTTGAAAGGAACTTCGCACTCTTTTCCGCACTCAGCGCATGTTGCCTTGTGCATTTCTCTAGGTCCGAAATCTCTTCGCTGTCCACCATGGCCACCCTGGCCACCGTGCCTTCTTTCAAATGACATTCTATTTTCTCCTCTCAGATTCCCCGGCCGTCGTGTCTTGTTGTATCCTGAACCGGTTATCCGACTATATTGTTTTCGTGTGGTTCTGCATATAATAGTGTCTGGGGTTTATAAATACGTTCCCTGTGCACACTTAAGAAAAGATCATTATAACGCATTTAAGGTGCTATAAACATTCCTGTCATTGCATATGACCCGAATATCAGTATAAGCAAGGCCAGTATGATTACAGCAAGATTAGACCTGATTAGCCGTCTCTTGTCCATATTATATAATTAACAGAACATACATTAAAACACAAGATACCAAAAACTAAAAACTGTATAGTTTTCATTTTAAGTTTTGATGTGGTATTCCGAGCGAGTTACCTGGACTTTATCTTTAACCCCAGCTCGTCTGTCTGCTCCGAGCTTACTTCTGAAGGGGCATTCATCACGGGGTCTCTTGCTGATTTGTCTTTTGGGAAAGCTATAACCTCTCTTATTGATTCCTCACCCATTATAACCATGAGCAGCCTGTCAATTCCAGGGGCGATTCCTCCGTGGGGTGGAACACCATACGTGAAGGCTTCAATCAGGTGAGAGAATTCCTTTTTCTGTTTCTCTGTGAATCCGATAAGGTCAAATATCTTGGCTTGTATGTCAGGGTCGTGGATTCTTATACTTCCACCCCCGACTTCAAAGCCATTGAGCACAAGGTCATGCTGGTACGACTTTGCTTCCCCGGGCTTCTTATCCAGTAGGGATATATCTTCTTCTTTTGGTGCCGTAAACATATGATGAGAAGGCCCCCATTCATTGCCTGCACCATGGAAGAAATCTTCTTTTGTCTGCTTATTGAAAAGAGGGAAGTCTACAATCCAGCAAAAAGCCAACTCGTCTTTATCTTCTTTGTTTTTTCTTAAGTCGGGTTTATCAGATTTGTATTTATTGATTGCTTCTGCATGGGTTATTCTTGGGAATGGTTTTTGTGTTATTTTTTTATCCGGGAAAATCTTTTCAATCATTTTAATGAACAAATCTTCGGTTATGTTTAATATGTCTTCCTGCTTCACAAAGCTCATCTCAAGATCTAACTGATAGAATTCTCCAGGGCATCTGTCTGCTCTTGCATCTTCGTCCCTAAAACAGGGTGCTATCTGAAAGTACCTATCCATGCCAGCAACCATTAACAACTGCTTATATTGTTGCGGTGACTGGGGCAGTGCATAGAATTTTCCTCTGTGAATCCTTGAAGGCACCAGATAATCCCTTGCTCCTTCAGGGGTGGATTTCGTAAGAATGGGTGTTTGAATCTCCAAGAAGCCCTTTTTATCCAGATATTCCCTTATGAACTGGATGGCTTTATGCCTAAGAGTGAGATTCTTTACCATCTTTGGTCTTCTTAGGTCCAGATACCTATACCTAAGCCTGATTTCTTCGGATGAAGCAATATTTTCATTGGGTTCTAATGGTAAGGGAGATGCTTTGGTTATTATATTTATCTCAGTTGCACCGATCTCTATCTCCCCTGTCAGCATATCCTTCTTAACCTGCTCCTTCGGCCTCTTCTTTACTGCTCCCCTTATCTGGACTACACTCTCCCTTCTCAGTTCTCCTATCTTTTTCGTGAACTCTGGGTTGACAAAGACCTGCGTTACCCCATACCTGTCCCTGAGTAGAATGAAACTTATCTTTCCCTGCATCCTGTGGGTTTCAACCCATCCACAAAGTGTTGCCTTCTTGCCTGCATGCTTTGCCCTGAGTTCACCGCATGTATGCGTCCTCATCATGACCATCCTTTAAAACAATACGCTGTCCAGATTTATAAAAAGATGTTGAACAGGTAGCCAAGGAGGATTATCTGGGGTAAGGTTATTATGGGCAGCCAGATCGCCGCCCTCCTTCCGATGTTCGACGCGATCAGCCCGATTTCCGTATAATCGGTTGCCACGCCTGCCATCAGGAAGACGAACGGATTCCCGACAGATCCGGTCTGGTTGTAGATCTCGAATGCGAGCGGTGAGGATCCTTCTGAGCAGACCTCGATTACGGTAGCGAAGACCAGGACCACGAGCAGTCCCAGTACAGTTGGTCCGGCATATACAAGGAACCAGTCGTGCGGGATGAATGCTCTCGCGACACCAGCCATCATTATCCCCACTATCAGCCACCACAGCACCATCCTGGTCAGTGACCATGATCCTTTCATGACGCCCCTGAAATCCTTTTTCATGTTCGATCCGGTGAACCTGTATCCGCCGATCCTTCTCCTTATGTCCTTCCTTATCTCGATATCAGAAGGCATCTTGCCACGGGCCATGCACTCGACCCAGTGTTTCCTGTCAAGGAACTGGTAGATGAGACCGGTGATGATGGCGATGAGTATCGCAGATAATATGAAGAATATGGCATTGATCCCGAAGAACCCGAACAGCAGGATGGTTATTGGAATGTTCGCCCAGGGTGAGGCCAGCAGGAACGCTATCACCGATGGTGTGGAGGCACCCTTCTTGTAAAGTTCCATCGCCAGCGCAAGGATTCCGTGCGAGCAGGCCGAGGCCAGGAATCCCAAAAAGACTGAGTAGAAGATCGTCCTCTTCTGGTGACGGGACAAATATTTCGAGATGTATGACCTGGGAATGAAGTAATCGATCATCCCGCCTGCCAGGAATCCGATGAGGATGGCCCACCAAATAAGGACGAAGTAATCAGCGACTGCCCAGAAGAACCCGTTGAGCATCGGGATTGTGTAGGAAACCAACATAGATGCTATCAGTATGGCCACTATCATGAAGAGCCGGTCCCTGTACCAGGGCTTCTTGGTCTCAGCACAGTGAACACAGGCAATCTCTTTCTTCTCAATCTCTTTCTCCTCCTTGCCCTGCTCTTTCTTCGCGGATTTAGCTGTCATGATTAAACTATATAACGCCGTTATATTTATAGAAAGTGTAATATGTTCTAAGTTGATTTCTATTTTTATATGATCGTGACGAATTATTATTATGCCTGAACAGAGGATAGTCGACTATATCAGGGATCACATGAAACTTGGGACACCGGAAGACCAGATAAGGAAATTCCTGATCGATGCTGGATGGCAGGAAGATCAGGTTAACGAAGGATTTGATTCTGTCCATCAGGACAATGCACCAGTCCCTCAAATGCAGGAAACTCCTCAGCCCCCGGAACAGCCATCAGCACAACCCGTAAGAGAGGGGGGAGAGGAGAAAGAGGAAAACCAGGAAATTATGAAGGATAAAGAAAAACCAGCCACTGGAAACGGGTCCAGACATGGATTCATGGTGTCAGTAATTGCAGGCATTCTGATACTGGCTTCGGGATTAATATCTTATTTGATTCAAGCAATCCCCATGATTAGGATTTTCCTGGGGCCCAATTATATTCTTTTAGGAAGCATACACACAACAATAATACAGGTAGTGGCGAGTGTGATCAGCGGCCTCATAATAATATACGGATCGATACAAATGAGGAAGTCTGGTCATGAGAAGACAGCAGGCAAGCTTGTTATTCTGTTCTCGGTAATCAATCTGATCATAATTGGTACTGGGGGGATTATCAGTGCCGTGGGTTCCCTGATCGGAATAGTTGGCGGTATCATCGGCCACACGAAAAAATAATTCGGGTCTCTGGTTTTTATCTGATTTTATAACATTGTTATAAAGCTTTTTATCGAGGCTTGACAATTAATTAATATGCTGAAGTATCCGGTCACATTCCTGCTTGTATACGGTGCATGGATATTGTTCACATTCTCATTGAATGTACAGGAACTGGTAGCCGGG
>DAOUYM010000068.1 GCA_030666115.1 Candidatus Aenigmatarchaeota archaeon | reverse complement strand
CCACCACCCCTGTAGACCGGGTAGTACTTGTAATAGTATGGAAGGTCAAGGCTGTTGATCTCTTCCAGGTTGATCAGGCTGTTCATCTTCAGCATCCTGTTGGAGAGTGTGTAGAGGACGTCATCCATGTAGAGCGATCTCCTGATCTCGTAATGGTACTGGTCATACCACAGCTTATCCTCTGTCTCATTCTCGTATTCAACGTCATGCTGTATGGTTCCCCTCAGCTTTATCCCGTCCTGAAGGTTAACCTGGAACACATAGGCTCCATGCCACTGGTTGTATGGATAGTTTTTGCTGCTGTCGTAGGTCCTTACTGGTATGGAGAGGAGTTCCTTGTTCCTGTCAAAGAGGAAGGCCTTGTGATCATAAAGGGCGTATGAGTAGGAACCCCTTCCCTCGAGCACATACTTGGACAGTTCCCTGGGATTGGACACGTCAGTGACATCAAAGAGCGACACTTTTAGACCTGTTGTTACTCCTTCCTCAGTGGCTTCCATTCCCAGCCCTATTATGTGGTTGTTATCGTAGGGATGGAGGTAGTCAGAGTATCCGGTTATCTTCAGTTCCCCAAGGACTCTTGGAGCTGTTGGTACAGACAGATCAACAACGAATAGCGGGTCTATTCTCTCAAAGGTGACCATGTACATTCTGTCTCCAATGAACCTGGCTGACTATATTCTCTCTCCCCTGGCCAGATCCTCAAGTTTCCCGACAACATTGAGGTTCAGGTCAAGCACATAAACATTGTTCAGGGTATCGACCCTGGTGCCGCCGACCCACCCGCCTGTGGTGGTGGCGACCCTGAAGTAGCCGTTGTCCTCATCCATTGAGAACTGATTCAGCACCCGGCCAGGGAACTTGCCCCCTGCCTGATATTCTATGTTACCGTTGTTTATCCTTACCCTGTGGACAACAGACTGGTCAGTCTCCTTGCTTATCCTTATGTAGAAGTCCTCCATCTTGCTCTGGAGGTTCTCCATGAAAGCTGCTCCCTGTTCAGGACCCAGACTTTCCATATAGTCCATTAGTATCTCCTGTATTTCCTGCGACTTCCCATAATCAATATCACCTGTTTCCCTTATCTTGCTTATTTCAGCAGCCACCTGTGGCGGGAGTATAGGGATTATAACCTCATCCATTGCCCTTTCAATCATGTTCAGGTAGTCTATGTTCTTCTTGTAGGTAATGTAGATGTTGTTGAGGGAGACGACGAGGTTCTGGCTGTATCCCATCAGGAACACCTTGCTCTGGGGTTCCATTGCGTCATCCTTGACATTGACAGAAGTGATGGTGGTGAACTGGTAGCTGGAGTCAGGCACGTCGAAGTAGTAGACGTCCCCACAGTTGCACACGGCCTTCTCCACTGCATCGTTGGATGCGGTGCCAACTGACGCTTCTGCGACAGCGATCCTTGGGATTCCTGGTTCTGACCAGGTCCTGACGCCCTTCCTTGATACCACGTAGACGTAATCACCGATCATCCTGGAATCGTCGTAGTATCCCTCCAGTGTAATGTTCCTGCTGAGGACAGGATCCGACCTGTCCGTTACATCATAAACAAGGACCCCGGACCCGGTTTCCCCGCTCTTCCAGTAATATCCACCTGTCGTGAACAGAACGAGCTTGTTGTCGTTTATGAAGAGCTGGGTGGGGTTCCCGGTAACATTGAATTCGGACACTATCTCTGCCCCTTCTGCAGGATAGGCGTCCACAATGAAAATAGTACTTCCAGAAACGATGTAGAGGTACTTCCCGTCACTCTTAACAAAGTCAGCCTCATCCACTCCTTCTATCTGGATGTTGGTGGTGGAATAATCCTCAGAATACGTTCCAGCGGTTCCAGCTCCTTCAGCTCCCTCGCTCCCGGTTTTCTGTGCACCGGAATCCGAAACAGCCATCAGCTCTTCCCTGTTTCCTGCCATTGGTGCGGCAATATTCCCGAGGCCGGCATAACCATACCCGCCTGAGTTCTTCTCAAGGAAGGCTTCCATCCCCTCACATGACGAGAACTTCTTTACAGAGTCCTGATACGAGAGACTATCACCAGAATATATGACCGTAATCGCGATTCCTATGAAGGTAACTGCAACCAGTGCAACCAGTACCAGCACTGCTGCCATTACGCTCCCCTTCATCCTGCCCGGATTTCTTCCAGTCATGGTTACTATTTGGCCTGGTATTATTATAACGTTTTCGTTTTGTTGCGGTCTTTCCCTGAATACGTGCCCAGGGTACCCCCATGTGTCCCCTTACGGATCCTCTTATAAAACTTATATATGATCTTTTATTATGACTTATGATCGGTTTGATGTGATTAAGATATTCGATTTCCTTATCGATAATTATATTAATTTGACTATCGCTGATTCAGATGTGCCCATTAAATACGATTCATTAGGAACGAGTAATACTAAATGGGACTTTATAAGGATTAAATTGGAATTTAGAAGGGCGCGTAAATTCTTAAAGACATTGCCACGGAAAGATTCGTTGCGGACGGATTATGATATAAAGGGTATAACAATGAATGTGTATCCAACTGTTATAGACGCCATAAATGCAGAAAACGCTATAAATGCAGAGGAATTGGTTCCAAGATGAAAAAAGGAAGACCGATGGGGGAGCAGCAAAAAGAGTTTAATGAAAGGATGTTTACAGTGTATTCTCTGGATTTGCTCAGAAAAAGTCATAGGCTTTTAGTAGCAGTTAAGACTGTTTCTGATTCGATGACTGGTCATGTTCCGTCTAGTGTAACTGACCCTGCTGTTATTTCTAAAAGATTTGGAAACGCTGTTAAGTATCTAAGGACACTTCCCCCGGAAGATATAATCAGGAAGAAGTATGACCTGGGATCCATAGAAACGATATACTCAGATGTTATAAAAGGCATTGATAATGGTTTGATCGACTATATAGATCCAGGTAAAAAACGTAAAAAACACGATAAGAATAAGATCGGTTACACGTGATGTAATTACATTAACCAACCAGATTACCGATCCGGTTGATGTAGTCCTGGTAGCCGGCAAGGTTTCCTGCCAGCAACTCGTCTTGTGCCTTGTCGTACAGCTCAGCTATCCTCTGCAGCTTTTCTGTGTTAGTCAGGACTGTTGATGGTGTGGATGGTGTTGCGGGGCTTCCTCCAGAAGGCATAGAGATGTCGCCGAATATCTCGTTCAGGGCCTCTTCCAGGGTCTCCTCCATGACTATCCTGTTCTCATACGCGACTATGACCCTCTTCATCTCCGGAACGGTTCCCTTTTCTGTTGCTTCCAGGTATAACGGCTCTATGTAGAGTATGGAGTCCTCTATCGGGA
>DAOUYM010000046.1 GCA_030666115.1 Candidatus Aenigmatarchaeota archaeon | reverse complement strand
AAGAGCGGGATGAGTATTATGAAGCTCTCGAAAAAGCCCAGGCCAAGGAGGAATACAGAAAACAGCAGGACACCCAATATTATAGTCAGTTTGACAGTCCATTTGTCATTGATCTCCCCGATAGGGAATGATACGAATATCGATGTCACCACATACAGTGCAACCAGCATCCCTATCTGATATCCGTTAAGGCCTATACTCTGAAGGTATATGGGCATTATAACCATTATAAATGCCCCCAGAAGTGAGAAGAAGAACAGGATCGGCATTGCCTTTCTGAAATCGTCATGGACCATAATATTATTTAGTCAGGCCACAGACTTAAGTCATAGAGAATCATGAATTTATAGAAACATTTCCAATTATCATACATGAACCGTGCCGGAGGGAAGCATAAGCGAAGGGCGCAGTCAGCAATGGAGTACCTGATAATCGTTGCTCTCGTCATGGCATTCCTGATACCGTTGTGGGCCTACGTCACCACCATGCACAGGGAAACCGGAATCGAGTTATCGCTGACGTATGCCAAGAACACTGTGAACCAGATAGCTGACGCAGCCAATCTGGTCTACTCCCAGGGACCCCCTGCCAAGATCAGGATAAACGTCTACATTCCGGGAGGCGTCAGGAACTCAACCATAATCAATGACACAGTCCACCTCGAGGTGTGGGCTGATCCAATCTACACTCACATATACGCATTCTCAACAGCACAGCTGAACGGCACACTCCCCACCAGCAAGGGATACCACCGGCTGGAGATAGAAGCCACTGACAACATTGTGCAGATAACCAAGGTCTGACCTGTTCACCTGTTTCAGAACCTGTGAGAAATAACGATTAAGCGATTATTTGAGGATACTGATTCCTTTCTTGCTTATCTCGAACGGGTGGATGTTGGTGGAGTGGTCACCCATTCTCATCTTCCTTATCATCAGGCTCCTCTTGTACTTGGCCAGTCCAAGGTACTGCAGCAGAACAATGGAGTCGACCATGAACTCTATCACACCGAACCTTGATAACGAGTTGCTATCCTCTAACACTTCTGCTGTAACCAGTCCGACCCTGTTCATTTCCCTTATCTTCTGTATCACCTTGAAAAGGGCCTTCCTTATCTCGAACACGTTAGTGAGGTAGAGCTCGAACATGGAAACAGAGTCAATGACAACTCTCTTGGCGTCCATCTTGTCTATGATCTCCTGCAGCTTGGTCGTCAGCGTCGAAACGTCAAACGGCTCGAATTCAATCACACTAAGCCAGCCCTTCTTCTCAAGGGTTTCGATGTCCCATCCGAAGTTCTTTACCTGTCTCTTGATGTTGTTGGCTGTCTCTTCTGTTGTTATGTAAATGGCCTTCTGCTTATGCTTCATCACGCCGTCGTATGCGAACTGTGAACAGAATATCGACTTGCCGGTTCCTGTCTTGCCGCTTACCAGGTTGACCGTTCCCTCTTCAAAACCTCCTCCCATGAGCCTGTCCAGACCAGGAATCCCAGTAGAAACTCTCATAATATCTCCTTTATTTTTTGTATTCAATGTTTTATAAATATAATAAATCAGAATACAGAAGTGCGACAAAGAGCCGATCAGAGTGTCTCAAGCTCCTTCTTCAGGCTGTCCCTGTCCACATTCAGCTTAATCCTCTCCTGCTCGTAGTTCTGTGCCATTTTGTTGAAGGTCTTCTCATCTATCTTCCTCTCGTAATACTCCTGCTCCACGGTATCTCTTGCTTTTTCTATGTTGGCAATCTTTCTGTCAAGTTCCTGTATCCTTTCCTTCAGCTCGGCCTTCTTATCCACCTTCGGCTTCTCAGGCTCCCTTATGATCACTTCCTTCCTGACGACTTCCCTTCCTATTCCCTTCTTCCAAACCACACCAGCCAGCATCAGAACAGCGATTACAAACGGAAGTATAATCCAGTACAGGTTCAGTGGAGCGAAGCCAGCGGTTATTATGATCCCTCCTGAGAAGGAACCCTCGTTACCGAACTGGTCCTCTGCATAAACATCTATGACAGCGCCCTGGCCCTTTATCTCGTAGCTGGTCTCGTAAACACCAGGTTCTTCAGTCTCCTCCAGATAGATGTTCTGTCCGCCAATCCTCAGGTAGACTGTCGAGTTCGAGAAAGGCGTGTTGTCAGGATACGAGAGCTTAATCCTTATGTTGGCTATCTCACCCGGCTGGAAATCAGTCCTTGATGGTGATATTATCTCGAGCCTCAGCTCCATTGGGTTTATGTACACGCTCGTGCTCTCCTTTCCGAATGAGCCGTCATCCGTCCCTGCCACACACGTGAGCACCCAGAGTCCATCAGGTGCGATGTTGGGTATTATGTAGCTGGTCTCATGGTTCCCGTTTCCTATCCCCTGCGGATATATGTTCTCCTCAAGCATCGGATTCATGCACACCACCTCTGCCCCGTCAAGGGGATCGTCACCAGAAAGCACACCCACCCTTATCTTAACAGTGTCACCCTTGTCATATTTCTTATCAGGGAGCGGTGAAACAAAATTAACCTTATACACATCACTTCCGGAAGGGAATATCGTTATCTCCTTTGAGGTGTGGTTGTAGTTGCCGTCACTGTCCACTGTATTGAGTTCGAACGTGCATTTCTCAGCTGGTGTGGCCGTTGATATCAGGTGATCGTGTTGGTAGTTACCTGAACCATCTGTCTCCAAAGTTATTTCCATAAATTCCCTGCTTGGGCACACCAGTCTCAACCCTATGGTAGCCTTGACAGGTTTCCCATTCTTCAGGACCTGACCCTGTAGTTTCACCTTATCCAGTATCTCGTAATCGTCTGAATCCAACTCAAGACTAACGTCGAGTTCCGGGTTCACATATACGTTGGTAGTCTTGATGAATGTCTGGGAATCCTTCTTGACGTAGAACGATATTATGTGGGATCCCTTACCCACTCCCCCACCAACGGTTATTGTCTTTGAGTAGATCCCATCAGAATACTCGTCCAGTTCAACTGATGAGAATAATTTCTCAGAGGAAGCGGTTACCTGGGCACCCACCATCTGGTAACCCCCCTCCTTAACCTCTACCTTAAGGATGAACTCATCCCCCATTGCCAGGGTCTTTCCTGTGTCCGGGGATTGTATGTCTATCGAAATATCACTTCCCTTGACTATCTCCACGCTCCTGGATGCTGTCCCGGAATCCGTCACACCATCACTTGTTGCATCGGCCCATAACCCAAGTATGTAGTTACCGAACTGGCTCGAGTTTATTGTCCACTCAACCTGCTTGGATTCACCTGAAGCCAGTGTTATAGTATTTGGGTTGGATGATGTTGATAACATGGTTGATGGTGTCAAGTCGATCCATGGATCATTCTCGTTCCCCTTATGTTTCGCGTAAACCCTGATCTCCCCGCAATCATTGGTGTGGCAGCTAACCTCACCTGCAAGGGTGAACGTCTCACCTATCACATACTCGGTATTGAGATTACCCATAGTTACCGAAAGGCTGGGCTTGCTGGGATCTATCACATTAAGCGAGTAAGATCTGAAGAGATCACCACCAGTATACCCGGTAGTAATAGAGAGGCTCACATCATAACTTCCGCTCTCCCCTCCGGTTATATCCCATGCCAGTTCGCATGGGTATGAGTCACATGACTGGGGATTCTGTTCATTTGTTGTAAGCTTGCCTGTGGTTCCGATTGCTGTACCATCGTAGCTGAGAGTGGCTGTTGATGCTTCGCAGTAGCTGGTGTCACACTCGACCACTGCACTGATGCTTGCTGTTCCTCCAATGTTTATGGCATCTGGAATGAATGATGGCTCGAACGGGAAATAAACGTCCCCGACAGGGTTGCTTACCGTGAGGTAAACGACTGATGATGTTTTGTTGAGTACATCCGTCTGGTCTGAGTCCGCCTCTACGTCAATATAATATGTGCCTGCCGTGTTGCCAGTTAGCGTGAATGAGAATGGGTATGAGTCACCGTTATCCATACCACCCACAATCTTCGGGTTATTGTCAATTCCCAATCCGTTGCTTGTTATCTTCTCCCCGCTCGATCTTGCATAAACCGACACGTCGCCGCAGTAATCCTCTGAGCACTTCACTGTTCCTGAAAGCGTGGATGTTCCCGAGATGTTAACGTTGCCAGGGTTAATCATCACGTTTTCAAGCGATAGCACCCCAACAACCTCCTGTGGGTTTACTGTCAGGCTCATTGTTCTGGTTACATCATCCACGTCTTCATCATCAGAATATGCGGTAACCCTTATTCCATAGTTGCCGGCCTGATTTCCTGTAACATACCATGATGTGGCGCATAGATACGACGTGCAACTCACCGGATTGGTGTTACCTGTGCTCAGGTCACCTGACGTGCCTATTGGTTCGAATACCCCCGAAACATCCCTATATTCGGCAACTACATTCACATTTCCACATGGTTCAGTTATGCACATAACACCGCCGTCTATCTTAACGTTGTCCCCATAATTGATTATGTTTGATGTGATGGATGCTGACATATCGAGTTCGCCCGGGTTTATTGATATCAATACAGGACTGGTGTTATTGTTAACGGTCTCTGTTGACTCTGCTGACATCCTAAGGTAATAGTTGCCTACTGATGTCCCTATAATTTCCCACGAAGGATAGCACTCATCAAGGTGATACATGTTACCACAATCTATGTACGGATCCGGGTTTAACGAGTACATGGGCACGGTGGATGATGTAGGAACATTCTGATATCCATATGTCTCGGTATCAGAGTATCTTATGTACGCCTTAACATTACCGCAGTCACCGCCTATACACTCTATACTGCTGCTAGAAGCGAATCTTGAATATTTGGATACACTTGAAGATGGTTCGATGTCCAGAGGAGTTACCCATATCCTTGCCTCACCCATCTCGTAGTAGACTATCCTAAGGCCCACGTAATCAATCCATAGACAAGTTCCCTGATCATCAGAATTCTTTATCTTAACCTTGTGGGCACCACTTCCGTTAGGGGTTATGCTGCTAGTAAGGTCAAAGACATAATCAATATCGTTATAGACGTTCGCGGTTTCCAGCTTTTTCCAGTTACCTGGAATGTCATTGTTCCATACCCAAATTTCTGCATGAGCGAGTTTCTTATTACATATGTTACATGCTTCACATCCCCTCATCTTCACTATGAGTTCTACAGAAACGATTTCTATGTTCTCTTCCTCAACAGGTGCATAATTGTACCAGTCGGATGCAAGAAAGTATTTGCTCTTTATATGTGAAATAGATAAATCTCTATGGCATATATCGTATAGATTAAGGCTATTGGGTATCTGGGTACCATATTCATTGAGTAGAGTGCCAAAATCAGGACACTCCTCCCAAACCAAAGCTCCTGGAGGGATCGTTGCTGCTCCAGCAAGAACCGGGTTTGAATTTAAAAAGATAAGCAAAAACACTGTAATTGGGAACATATATCTAACGATTTGCCGCATTTCTTTCACACCCATATCCTTAACATTATATAATTATTATCGCTGACTATAAATTAATCAGATCTATTGGAATATGCTGGAGGATGGCAGGAATCATGCGCTGTAATGATCCGTAGACCAAAATTAACCAGCATCCAGCGAACACTGTTTGAGAATTGCTGCTATTTAGTAGGAAAAAGTGGGATTTTTAGCATATCTTTATAAATACATCCTCATATTTTTAAATATGAGGGGCGAAAAAATATCATTTTTAGCTGTAGTTATCATTCTCATAGCAATATCAGCATACCTTTCATATTCTGGAAACCAGGCAATAGCAGCTGCACAACCTGAGATATGCAAGATTTCAGGTGAGGTGTGGGACTACGCTGCCAATGCCAATTTCCCGCCCTTTGACTGCTGCACAGGAC
>DAOUYM010000001.1 GCA_030666115.1 Candidatus Aenigmatarchaeota archaeon | reverse complement strand
ATAGGAGTTTATGATTTCAACAGGATAAAGCCGCCAATACGTTTCACAACAGTGAAGCCCGATGGCATAACATTTATCCCGCTCGAGTTCAGAAAGGCAATGACACCTGAGCAGATAATAAAGGCGCACCCGAAGGGAAGGGAGTTCGGACACCTGTTAAAGGATGCCAAGGAGTATCCAATATTCATTGATGCCAACGAGGAGGTTCTGTCCGTACCTCCTATAATAAACTCCGAATACACAGGAAAAGTGACCAAGGAGACACGTGACGTGTTCATAGAGTGTTCTGGTTTCAACCTGAAGTTCCTGGTGCCTGCCCTGAATGTTATGGTTTGTGCACTGGCTGACAGGGGTGGTGATATCGAGACAGTAAAAGTTGTTTATCCGGGCGGCAGGATCCTGGAAACACCTGACCTGGAACCCAAGAAGTTCGAGATCGATCTCGATTATCTGAACAAAGTATCAGGCCTTGGAATAACAATGGAGAAGGCATGCAAGCTCCTTACCCAGGCAAGGTATGACTGCAAACCATCCAACGGGAAGATAAGGGTACTCTATCCTGCCTACAGGCAGGACATCATGCACCAGAGGGATGTGATAGAGGACGCCATCATATCATATGGCTACAACAACATAGAGCCAATCATACCCATGGTTGCGACCGTGGGAAGGCAGAATCCAATCGAGGTCTTCTCGAATACAGTATCCAACATAACCACAGGACTTGGACTGCAGGAGATCCTCTCCTACATCCTGACCAACAAGAGGAATCTTTTCCAGAAGATGAACCTGCCAGAGGAAAGAGTGGTTGAGATAGAGAATATAGTCTCTGCTAACTGGTGTGTTTTCAGGACATGGTTGCTGCCTGGCCTGCTCGAGTTCCTTTCAAAAAACAAGCACGTCGAGTATCCGCAGAAGGTTTTCGAGATAGGTGATGTGATTAACCTCGCGGGCAGCGAGGAGACAGGCACAATAGACGACAAAAAATTATCGATCGCCCTGACAGACAACAATATTGGTTACGAGGACATAGCCAGTGTGCTGGATTCTGTTATGAGAGGGGCTGGTATATCATATTCTATGAAGAGGCTGGACCACCCGAGTTTCATAAAGGGGAGGTCAGCAGGGATATTGGTTAAAGGAAGGCAGGTAGGATTTATCGGTGAAGTGAACCCGCTTGTCCTGGAGAGATGGGAACTCGAGAAGCCAGTGGCATCGCTAGAGCTGGATATTAAAGGAATCATGGACATGTAACGCATTGCTAAGCAGTAGATTATTTGTTAGTTTTTATGATATCCATCGCTTCTTTCATTGAAATCACCTTTCCGCAGAATGCATTTATCCATTCAAAAGAAGACTTCTCGAAATTCAATCTATCCTTTCGTAATGACACAGCTTCTTTTATTATAAACACCTCATAGTCATAGTTGAAACCGTCTAGTGCCGTCGCCATTACACAGCAGTTAAGATTTATCCCTGTTATTAATATTTTTGTGGTATTTTTCTCTGAGAGAATCGAATCAAGGTTGGTCTTGAAGAATGCACTGAATTTCTGTTTTTCGGTTATTATATTTCCCTCTTCAGGCTCTAATTCATCTATTATTTTCCATCCTTTAGTTCCTTTTATTGTATGGGGTCCAAATTTCTTGAATTCTTTTTCGTTTTCTTTATGCGTTTCTTTTGAATATATTACGGGAACGCTGTTCTCTTTTGCAATTTTTTTAATAAGTAGGATATTCTTTATCATATTCTTTGCATTTACTATCTTTCCTACATGATCGTTTTGCATATCTATTATCAATAGAGCTATGGTCATATAATTAATTGTTCTCTATTTTAAAATATACACAATTAAAGATCAGCGCCTGAGCCATCCCCAGAGCTTGTTGAATCTCGGGGTTCTGACTTTATATTCCTCACCAATCAGTCTTGCTGCTATCGACATGAACTGCTGGGCAGAAATTGCTTTTGGAGAATGTGTGACTATTGGCCTCTTGTCTGATATGGCCTTCCTCACTTTACAGTCTTCATAAATCTCACCTAGCATTGGTGCTCCAAGGAAATCCTCTATCTGGTTAATCGGGAACTCATGGGATTCTTTCCTGATCCTGTTCACTACCACACCAATGTTTCTGGTTTCGAACCTGTTTGCCATCTGTGTAAGTTTAAGCGCGTCGGTTAGTGCAGGTATCTCAGGGTTGGTTACTATTATCATCTCATCAGCAGCTTTTATTGACGATGATGCTTCCTTTCCAAGGCCTGCTGCAGCATCGATCAGAACGAAATCTGCCTCACCAACCAGTTTGTAGAAGACGTCAAGAAGCTTGTGCGCCTCGGGTGTCATGACCTTTTCCATTGAGACGTCTGCCGGCACCACCCTGAACCCATCCTCGTGGTGGTAAATTGCATCCCTGATGTTCGCTCTCCCTTTCAACACGTCCTGGATGGTTGTGGGGTACATTGATATTCCCAGGTGAATTCCAAGATTGGATGTGGTTGTGTTACCATCTATCGCGATAACAGATTTATTGAACCTGGCCAGAGCAGCCGCAAGGTTAGAAACCACAGTTGTCTTTCCTACACCACCCTTACCAGAAGCCACGCATATGATCCGGGTCATAGTTTATTATATGCACCGAAAGGTTAAAAAGTTTGAACGGGCCCGGAGGGATTCTCTTGGAAGGATGGCTCGATTCAGCTAATAAGCCATCGTCCTATTCGAACCCCCGACTTCTTGCTTAGGAGGCAAGCGCTCTATCCAGCTGAGCTACGGGCCCTGATATCTTAAGATTGGGTTTAAACACTATTTATTAGACTTCGAATCAAAAATGTTTTATGAAGCTTTATTTATTAATGCTCATTATACTCCTGATTATTATATCTGGATGCACACAGACGGGTGATGTAACAGAAACCATCACCAAGGATGCTGAGCCAGCCGAAACAACAGGCAATGCACAAACCGCGCTAGATGAGGAAACAAAGGAGACAGATCTCTGCCCCGATGCTGTTTGTGGGGAAATCATAACAACCTGTCCGGACGGATTCGTGTCAACATGCGTCAACCCATGCGACTCGGACACAGGCGACTGCATGCCATGCAAGCCGGATTGCACAGGACATGAGATAGAGGAGACCCAAGTGACGGGGTGTGACATCTACTGCGATCCAACTGAGTGCAAGTCTCTTGATGAGGAGAAGTGCGGGTGTGTGATAGAGCTTTTTTGTGACGGTAATGGCATATGCGAGCAGGGCGAGTATCCAGGATCACCAGACTGCCCGGTGTGTAATGACAATGACCCATGTACCCAGGACTATTACGACTACGATTTGAAGTATTGCGTTTATGATGCCACTCTGCCCTGCTGCGGCAACCTGGAGTGTGAAGAGGGCGAAGACGAGAACAACTGCCCTAACGATTGCCTTGAAGAGCAGGTTGGTGATGTGATGATAACCGATTTGGATGAAGTAGAGGAGTGGGTCGAGCTAGATGGGTACAATGTGGTAATGGCCGGCTGGACCCTGAGTGACTGGATGGAGAAGCACGTATACACCTTCCCGGAATGGTTCATGATAAACGGAAAGGTTAGGCTGCACAGGGGTTATGGAGAGGATAATGAGACCACACTGTTCTGGCAGAGCAATTCCTACATGTGGAACAACGATGGTGACAACGCTACCTTAAAGGATAGTAGTGGAGAAATAGTTGATTTCTACAATTACCCATAAACCATAGTTAACCACGTTACCTACAATCCTCGCAGAACCATCTACCGTCAATGTTCCTGAGGTTGTCTGAGTAGGCTTCGCATCTTTCACATATCCCTGATATTTCCTGGTCAACCTGTGCAACAGAATCAACCCTGATCTTCAGCTTCTCTGACAGAATATTTATGAGTTCTGGCGATATGAGCAGAAGCTCCTTGTCAGAGACTATACCAACAAGCTTGCCTTTCTCTATCACAGGAACTCTCTTAATCCCTGTCTTGACCATCTTCTTGGTCACCTTTAGTACATTATCATCAGGGGACGCGGTGACGAACCTCAGCCTTTTCTTGAGCTTATCAACCCTGATCTTCTTGGGATCCTTCCCCATGGCAATGGTCCCAACTATATCATCGTCAGTGACTATGCCCACCGGCTTTGACTTATCCATTATTATAACAGAACCTATCTTGTTGTTGGTCATTATCTTGGCCACGTCGTATATTGTCAGGCCAGGATCAATTGTTATAACAGATTTCTTCATTATCTCTTTTACCTTCACAATAACGATCACCTGGTTATAATATTAATGATTTTGTAGCTTATAAAATTATTCACACCCCACAAGAAACAATCATTCAACTGGTTTTACTGTAACCCCTTTCGGACCTATCCCCACAGGATAAATATCTTTTCCATGGTCGGTTCTTCTCATTTTCCTCACGATTAATGACCTGTCCAGGCCGCCTGCTGCATATTCCAGGTAGTTCAGAACAATAATACCATCAACCACGAACTCCTCAACCCCGAACCTCGACAGTCCCTTCGTGCCCTCTGGTATCTCTGCTGTTATGAGTGCAGTGCAATTGCTCTTCTTTATCACATTGATTACGTTGTAGAGTATCTTCCTTACCTGGGACACGTCCTGTATGTTCATTCCTATCAGGGAGGTTGAGTCTATGACCAGCCTCTTGGCCTTCAGACTCTTTATCTCATCTATTATCACTGATCCCAGGTTGTTCACCTGTGCCGGGTCGTGGTAAATCAGCCTGAAAAGTCCCTTTTGCTCGTATTTATCAAAGTCCCATCCGAACGTCTTGACGTCTTCCTTTATGTCCTCTGGGTTCTCCTCCAGGGTTATGAATATGCACGTCTCCCCTTTCTTAAGTCCGTGCCAGAGAAACTGTGAACAGAATATCGTTTTCCCTGTTCCTGCCTCACCTGTTACCAGAACAACAGAATCCCGGATGAAACCACCGTTTATAAGGTTATCCAGACCAGGTATTCCAGACTCTGTCCTGCTTATAACCATATTCTGTATTTATTTTCGGGGTTAATAAACTTTCCTTACACTTTTAAAACTTTCCATTCCAAATGAAAGCATGGATGACATAATCAAGTTCCTTGAGGAGAAAAGGCACGTAATAGACGCAAAGATAAGAGAACACTTCCCCAATGTGCTGGATAGTGATTACATTGACAATATACTTGGCAAGACCAGATACGAATACGACATAGACTCCATAAACAAGTCAATAACAGAACCTGTCTGGGACCTGCTCAACAGGGGAGGCAAGAGGTGGAGACCTGTTCTGTTCCTTCTGGTTGCAGAGGCCCTTGGCGGGGATACGGAGAAGATACAGGATTTTGTCGTAATACCAGAGATAATTCACAACGGAACCCTGATGATTGATGATGTTGAAGATCTCTCAGAGATGAGGAGAGGCAAGCCCTCTACACATAAGATATACGGGACGGACGTCGCGATAAACACAGGAAACTTCATGTACTACATCCCGTTTTCGATACTAATTAAGAACAAGGACAGGTTCGATTCCGAAACCCTTGTCAGGGCGTACGAAATATACATCATGGATATGATAAGCCTGAGTCTTGGCCAGGGGCTGGATATCTGGTGGCATAAGGGCAAAGTGGATGGGGTGACAGAGAAGCAATACCTGCAGATGTGCTCCTGCAAGACAGGAACACTTGCCAGGATGTCAGTCAAGCTCGCTGTTGCGCTTTCCGGAGGGACCGAGGAACAGGAGGAGAAGATAGGAATGTTCGCTGAGTCCATTGGCGTGGCGTTCCAGATACAGGACGACATACTCAGTGCAAGCGGTGAGGAATTCCAGAAGAAGAAAGGATATGGTGACGACATTACAGAGGGCAAGCGTACGCTCATGGTGATCCACACCCTTAAGAAGGCAGACGAAAAGGACAGGAAGCGCCTTATCGAGATCCTGGGAACGCATACGAGGGACAATGCCATGATAAAGGAGGCGCTGGATATCCTGAAGAAGTATGATTCGATAAGGTATGCGAAGGGGGTTGCCAGGAACCTGGTATCAGATGCCTGGAAGGAGATAGAACCGATTCTTGAGGAATCCGAGGCCAAGAAGAAGCTGAAGGCGTTTGCAGACTTCCTGATCGAGAGGAACATCTAGCCTTGGTCTTTATTTAAAAGCAACCGAGACAAAACATTAAAAAAGCAACACTTATATATATCTTTTAACAAACAGGGATTGATATGAACATAATGAACATAAACATAAAAGAGAAAATAAGGGAGTATAGACGGGTTCTGCGTATTTCAAGGAAGCCCGGGAAGGAGGAATTCCTTACTTCCACGAAGATATGTGCTCTCGGAATCGTTCTTATAGGGATAGTGGGATTCCTGATATTCTTAATTGCAGTACTTGTCCCGAATCTTTTAGGATTGCCAGGTGTTTGATATGATATATGCTGTAAGAACTACTTCAGGGAGAGAGGATATTGTGATTGACATAATGTCAAGCAATGTCAGGACACAAAACCTCCCTGTTAAGGCGATAGTTCACCCGGCAGAGATAAAGGGTTATGTTTTTGCAGAGGGCAGTTCCGGGGCCATACACAAGGCTGTCCAGGGACTGATGCACATAAGAGGGATAATAGAGAAACCCATCAACCTTGATGAAATAAAGCACTTCCTGGAGCTCAAGAAAGACAGGATAAGGGTTAATAAGGAAAGTGTGGTTGAGATTATTGGCGGACCGTTCAGAGGGGAGAACGGGAAGGTGACCAGGGTTGATCCTGTAAAAGACGAAGTTACAATCGAGCTGATGGACGCTTCCATCCCAATACCAGTCACGATTGCGACTGAGTTCATAAAGATCATAAAAAGAGGTCCAAGTGATGCGGAAGAGGACAAGGAAGAGCCAAAGGAGGACATCAGGGTAGAGACAAGACCCGCTGAAACCGGGTCGTCTGAACCGGAGAAAGAGGAATCAGAAGAGGCCTCAAAAGAGACGCCAGCAGAAGAGGAGAAGTCAGTTTTTGATATTGATGAGCCGGAGACGTCTGAAGAGAAGCCGGCGGAACCCCCAGAGACGTCCAAAGAGGAGACAGTAGAGGAGGTTCCAGCAGAAGCGCCAGAAGAATCCCCAATAGAAGAGCCCGAAACCCGGGCAGAGGAACCGGCACAGGAACCCGTACAGGAGCCACCAATAGAGGAGACAGCCGATGAGACGGCCGAGGAAACGATCGAGAAGCCGGTCGATGAGCCAGCCGAGGAAGCCAAGGAACCAACTGAACCAAGTGAACCAATCGAATCCACTGAACCCACCGAACCCACCGAACCCACCGAACCGACTGAAACAATTCCTGAAGCACCTGAACCGGAAACTGAATTAAAACCCGAGCCCGAACCAACACCAACACCCGAGCCAGAGCCGGAACCAGAACCTGAAGCAGAACAAAAGGAGCCGGTACAGGAGGAACCAGTACAGGAAGAACCAGCTCAAGAAACCCCTGAGCCGTCACAGGAGCCAACCAAAGAGGCTGAAACCAAAGAGGCTGAAACCGAAGGAACTGAAGAAGAGGGTAGAGAAGAGGCGAAGAAAAAAGAGAAGAAAGAAGAGAACGAGGAATGATTTCTATGGCTAAACAGACAGTCGATGCAATGGTCGAAGGTGGCAAGGCATCGGCAGGCCCGCCTCTAGGACCTGCTTTAGGGCCACTCAAGGTCAACATCGGAGATGTGATAGCCAAGATAAATGAAAAGACCAAGGACCTTGCAGGAATGAAGGTTCCAGTCAAGGTTACTATTGACACCGAGACCAGGGAGTTTGAGGTTGAGGTGGGGTCACCTCCAATAGCAGCCCTGGTTAAGAAGGAGCTAGGTCTTGCTAAAGCTTCTGAAGAGCCCGGAAAGAAGAGGGTCGGCGACCTTACAGTTGAACAGGCCAAGAAGATTGCCAGGCAGAAGTTTGGAAGTGATGATGAAGCGTTTGTGAATCAGGTCAAAGGATCCTGCAGGAGCATGGGAATAACCGTTGGCGAGGGTGCTGTTACAGAAGAAGAGATCCAGAAGTACGAGGAAGAGAAGGCAGCTGCTGAGGAAGCCAAGGCAGCTAAGGAAGCAGAAAAGGCAGTAGAGGGCGAGGCTCCATCAGAGGGTGAGGAGAAGGAAGAGGCTAAGGAAGGAGAAGACAAGCCTGAAGCCAAGCCCGAGTCCAAGTCCGAAGAGAAGAAGGACGAAAAGAAGGAATCCGAGAAAAAATAAAACCGAAACATGACGCTTAAAAGTTCTTCGTTTTTCATACTAAAACCGATGATGTAACAAGAATAAAGCAGAAATAATCCAATAATATGGTGTTTTGGCCTACCAAAAGCTTTAAATGTTTTTACTATAAGATAGCTACATGAATGAGGAAAACAGGCTAATCTACGGACTGGGTACGCACAGGAACAGAATATTCTGGTTGATGTTCCTCATACTCGGCACTACACTGATATCAGGCATAGTAGTGAATGTGTTTTACATAGATGTACTTCTGGGCATGTTCCTGGTCATAATCGGTCTTTACAAGCTGGGAGAGGAGATATTCAGCAAGAACCTGAAAAAAGAACAGGAAAGGGTATCAGAGGACATAGACAATGTCATGGAATGGCTGAGCCACAGTTATGATTTCACCAAGCACCTCAAGAGCACCCACGAGAACAGGCTCCATCACCTGGACAAGAAGAGGGCTGAGATGGGTGACAAGATAGAGAACAACTACAGGGATGTTGTGAGGAAGATCATAGAGGTAGAAAACAAGCTCAACAAGACCTCAAAGGAACTTGGAAGGGAGAAGGTCCTTATGAACAGAGTTGACAAGCTGGCTAAACTTCTGGTCAAAGAGAGAAGGATGATTGAAAAGAAGGTCTTTGATGTCTCTGAGAGACAGTTCAGGGCACTGAAGATGATAAGGAAGAACAGGAAAATCACCACATCAAACTACGTGAAGACCTTCAGGGTTCGTGACAAGACCGCCCTTAGGGAGCTCAACGAACTCATCAAGAAGGGTTTCGTGAAGAGGAAGGGTAAGGGAAGAGCAACCCACTACGTTCTGGGCCTTTAAGGCGAGATAGTTAACATATAGGAATTACACGACATACAGCACAGAAAACGTTTAAATACCTTCATTCAAACATATAATCTGATCATATTCAGTCCGTTATGCCCTTATGGGTTTACTGCCTAGGCAGGAGGATAATATGCAGAAGATTATTGATAAGATAAAGGAAGCAAGAGAAGGTTCAAGGGCCAGGAAGTTCACACAAACCTGGGATTTTTCTGTTAACCTGAAAGGGCTTAATCTTAAGAGGCCTGAAAACAGGTTCAATTTCGAGTTCATGCTACCAGAGGGTAGAGGCAAGGACCTTAAGGTCGTGTTCATAGCTGATACCCTGGAAAACGAGGCCAAGAAGCACGCTGACCTGGTTATAAAGAAGGCAGAAATACCAGGCCTTGTCAAGAACAAGAAGGAGTTAAAGAAGATCGCTAACGACTACGACTGGTTCTTTGGGGAGATTTCGCTGATGCCTCTGATAGGAAAGAGTTTTGGTGTGATATTGGGACCAAGGGGCAAGGTTCCGAAGCCTGTACCACCCAAGATCGACATTCTGCCGTTTGTGATGAAGGCCAGGAAATCCATAAGGATTACAATCAAGGACAGCCCGGTTGTTCATGTTTCTGTGGGAACAGACAAGATGGAGGACGAGAAGATTGCAAGGAACGTGGAGGCTGTTTACAACGCCATAAAGGACAAGCTTCCCAAGGGAAGGACCAACATAAAGTCCATGTACCTTAAGCTCACCATGGGCAAATCGATAAGGATAGATTTCGGAGGTTAAATAAGATTGAAATGGTATCAGAGAAAAAGAAGCAGATACTGAAGGAAGTCAATGAGGACCTGAAGAAATACCCAGTGATAGGAATAATTGACATGTTCAAGCTTCCTGCAAGGCAGTTGTTCGAGATCAAGAACAAGCTAAGGCAGGACGCAGTCATAAGGATGGTCAAGAAGAGAATCATAAAGCTCGCGCTGAAGGACTGTGGATTGAAGGGGATAGAGAAACTGGACAAGTACGTTGAGGGAGAGCCAGCTTTTCTGTTCAGCAGTACCAACCCTTTCAAACTCTCCAAGATCATAGCTGCTTCCAAATCCAAGGCCTTTGCAAAAGGGGGGGATATCGCTCCGATAGATATAGTGATCAAGGCAGGTCCGACCTCTCTGCCACCAGGACCTGTTATAGGTGAGCTCCAGCGGGTCAAGATACCTGCTTCTGTCGAGGGTGAGAAGATAAGCGTTACCAAGGATACTATAGTGGCGAAGGAAGGCGATGTGATAGATAAGGGGCTGGCAGACGTTCTGGCCAAGCTTGGAGTGGAGCCAATGGAGATCGGACTGAACCTGACAGCTGCCTGGGAGAACGGTTGCGTCTATGACAAGAGCCTGTTGTTCACGCCACCCGAGAAGTATCTGAATGACCTCAAGGCTGCAAGCACTAATGCTTTCAATCTGGCATACAATGCCATGTACTACACCAAGGAGAATCTGCCGTTCTTCCTGTCCAAGGCACACCAGGAAGCCTTTGCTCTGGCAGTGCAGGCTGATATCCTGACAAGCGATACAGTCAAGCCGCTTCTTGCCAAGGCCAATGCCCAGGCAGAGGCCCTGAGCGGAATGGTCAAGGAATCTACCCCAGTCCCAACTCCAGAAGCACCCAAAGAGTCCGCAGAGACCAAGGAGGAACCAAAGAAAGACGAACCCAAGGAAGAGAAAAAGGAAGAAGCGAAATCCAAGGAGAAGGAAGAAAAGCCGAAAGAGGAGAAGCCCAAAGGAGAGGAAGAAGCCAAGAAAGATAATGCTAAACAGGATAAAAAGAAAGACGACAAAAAGAAAGATGATCATAAGAAGGATAAAAAAGAGGAAAAGAAGGAAAATAAATAATTATGGAGGTGTTTAAATGGAAGGAGTATACGCAGCACTGCTCTTGCACTCAGCAGGAAAGAAGATCGACGAGGCAGGAATAAAGAAAGTGCTCGATGCAGCCGGCGCAAAGCCAGACGTGGCTAGGGTCAAGGCCCTGGTGGCAAGCCTGGACGGAGTTGACATAGAAGATGCAATAAAGCAGACAGTCATGGCAGCCGCGGCAGCACCAGCAGCAGGACCTGCAGAAGCAGCAGAGCAGAAGAAAGAAGAGAAGAAGGAAGAAAAGCCAGAGAAGAAGGCAGAAGAAGCAGCAGAGGGATTATCAAGTCTGTTTGGTTAAACCAACCAGTAATACCATTAAGACATTACCAATCAATAATAAACCAGGAGAAAAAATGATCAGTATAGGCTTTTTTGTCAGTAACTGTTATGCCCTTTGATGCTGATGTGCCTAATGCACTGTCTATACTCTTGCCGAACATGAAAGCACAAACCGCTCCCTTGCCTATAGTTCCCATTATCTCAAGAAATGTGTATTTTATGTCTATTAGTTCTTTGTTTATTTCAATGGGCAGGCTGGCCGTGCTAAGGGTCTTCTTATAGCCCTTTATCAGGTCAAGTGCCTTGTCTATCTTTGTGAGCATTCCTATGAAATCGATAAATATACAGATATCAAAGGCTATGCATTTCCCTAACAGGTTCTGTACCCATATGGCAATTGCAATGCAAGTGAGGACCAGTACGATCCCAATGCCATATAACCAGGTCCTTAGACTCTTGATGCTATCCTCTATGTCCTCAATATCCTGGATCTGCTCCTCGATGGTTTTTAGCTCCTTTGATTTCTCTTTCTTTATCTGGAGGGTTTTGCTGCCGGATATGGTTGCATCAAGAAGTCCCAGTGATTGCACGGATGCAGATATTTCGATTTTCTTTTTTACCATGCTGTCCTGTATAATAGTTTTACTTTTGATGTTTGGTAGTACTGCTGAACAGCTGTACACGTTAAATGGCGAGGTTTCAGATATAAGGATGCAGATTGCATCAGATGTCTCTGCTCCCATTTTAAAACTCGCAGTTGTTAGGATATAGTCGGCAGTGGGTGTTATGGTAATGGTCGCAGACAGGGAGTCGTAGAATACACATCCTTTCTTGTCGGGTGGCTGTATCCTGCATTTCTTGGGATCCGGCTCGAACTTGTTTATGAGTATGTTAACGCTGTTGACTGACCTGCATGTGCCGTCATCCGTATCGCTGGAAATGTAACAGAACTTACTTTCCGGGCACGGGCAATCGCAGCAGCATGTTGAGTACGATTCATCAAGGTCGGTTTCGCATGCAAGTGTTGTGTCGTAGGGCAGGCAGTGCTCCCCCTCCATACCGAAGTATCCTGGTCCTGCACCGCATTTGGCCTTGACGTTTATGGTTATGTTATCAAAAGTAGTGTTCAGGTCCATGGTCGCCCAGCCCGAACCATCATTGTAGGTGGCAGAATAGGTCATGGCACCCGGACCGAGCACTATTCTCCTGGCAATCGGGTCGTATAGTTCGGATGTTTTGTAGTCTATTATTGGTGTGGTCAGATTGCAGTCGAGTACATGGGAATCATCACTACCCACCTTCTCGCATGACATTGCGCAGTAATCATCCGTATTCCCGAAACCACAATACATCTCACCGGTCATGCTGCTTGGTGCGTTGTTGACCTGTACAATGACCCTGATATCATGAGACTCGTACGGATAGTCTACCTCAAATGTCTCGAATGAGGCTACCAGTTTCATGTTCACTTCTTCCTCACACTTATCTCCCTGTGTTGGCGCGCCTATGTCAGCTGTGTCGCAATAGTATCCCTCGGGACACGCACAATCGTAACAGCAGTTGTTTGAGTTTTCGCCGGGCGTGCATATTCCATCACCACACCAGCTCGCACCCACCGATATTGTGCTGAAGGTCTTACTAAGGGTCTTGCTAACGGTTTCAGATGGTCCGTCATTGTAGGTTACGGACAAATTCAGGGTTGGGTATATTGTATAATCAGTCAATGAATCATAATTGGCTATAGTGAAAGTGAGCATACAGCTCGCGTTGAATGCATCAGGATCAGATGAAGCAATCTCGGAACATGAAACATCACAGCTAGCAGTGCAGTTGTAGTAACAGTCCATTTCACAGGAATCGCTTGTAATGGTAAGACTCCTTGGGGCATCCTCTATCTTAACATTAAGTTCTATCCTGTCACCAGAAACATGGTTGTAAATATGAGTCGGGTCTGCCTTTACCTGTATGGTGCTCTCGCCCGGGTGTTCCTTGCACTGGCTGGTGGTTGGGGCTGCGCCATCCTCTATGTCACAGTATCCACTCGAACACCCGCAATCATAGCAACAGTTCTGCTGGTTCTCACCCAAGCTGGTTTCGCATCCATTCTCACCACAGGTGAAGGAACCAACCGCTATATCAGGGAACTGCACAGACAGTTCCTTGGTCTTGGATCCGGGTCCGTCACTGTAGCTTATCGTGAACTCTATGTAGTTGGGCCCTATAATGTATTCACCACTTTCGCAGTCAGACATCGGCGGAACAATAACAGGGCAGAGGTAGACATTCGAATATATTTCCTGGCAGCTTACCGATGACGAATCCCCCTCCAGTATGTAACTGCTCGCTGTAATACTGGCATCTGATGGTGCCCTGTCTATCTCAACAGTAATGTTTACAGTGTGCTGTTCATTGCAGTTCTCTATACTCGTATCAGGTGTTCCGTAAATGACAATGGAGATAAGGTCATCCCTCTTACATGTCCCCTCTATACCCCCATCGCAGTAATAGTCCTCAGCACACCCACAGTCATAGCAGCATGTTGTGGTGGACTCGCCCTTCTCTGATTCGCAGCCATACGAACCACATGTGAAACTCGGGTTCAGGTTAAGTGTTACAGGATTGGTTATTCCGTAACTGGTTTCAGTGAATATGAACGAGTAATCATCTGAGATGCTTTCTATTTCGTTCCCCATGTAATTCGCTACCTGGAAGTTCGGAGATGATTGGCCGAGTTCTGATGAAGAAACACTGAGTTCAAACAGGGAACTGGCCCCGCTGAAGACTGCGCCAGATACCCAGACCGGGTTGAATGGTATCTTGAGGTAGTTCCCAATGAAGTCGCCAACCAGGTTCAGAAAGCTGGTTTCTGTCCTAAGATCCATCTCGTCCAGGCCGTATTCGTAGAGATATGGTTCAGCGAAGTCGTAAGTCCTTCTTTCCATCTTGTTCCATATCCCCACCCAGACAGTCTTTCCATTGTCGTTGACCTTGAACAAAAGGAAAAGGTTGGAGGTTTCCATGCAGGAACTGGGGCTGGATGAGCAGGATGTAGTCACATCCCTGATATCATTCCACAGCAGTTCAACAGACAGTTCATTATCCATGATGTCATACTTATCAGGGGACTCTGTATCCATGCATGACGAAGGATCACTGCCCTTGCATGCATATACATAGGCCATCTCTATGTCAGCTGAGGTGGTGCTGTTACTGATGTCTATGATAATCTTGGCATTGGTCCAGAACACTCCCCCGATATTCTCGATGGACACGCTCCTGCTTATGAGGTTCTCTGGGTTGATTGTAACTTCATCATGCTTGACCCAGTTGGACCCGCTCGGTCGCATTATATTTATCTGTACTGCACCCACCAGCGGAAGATTCAGTATAAGTGCAGATGCCAAGATCGCGAATATCCCTACCAGCACGTTCTTGTAGTTCATGTCTGCGTCACCGGCTCCTTACCACATTCTGCCAGCTTGCTTATGCCACACCGAATCTGTGCATATGAAGCCTCACCAGATGATGGTTTCCCAAAGTTCGGTATGTTTATGTACAGGTGAGTGGTCCCCTCGAGCAGATCAAAGTTAGTGTCTATGTGGCCTGTTTCACGGCCAGGTGTTTCCGGATCCCAGAGGTTCACAGTCACGTCGTAGTTGCCTGCAGGAATGTAGCCGATACTGTTCTCCCTGAGCGTGCAGGCGAAGCACTCTGGATGTGATTTGAAATAGTCCGGGTCGTTGCATCCTTCTGGAATGTTTTTATAATTAAAGTTATCTATAGTGTAAGGTTCACCTGTCTGAGTTGATGTAAGAGTTACCATGGTGCAGTTCACTGTTGCCGGGGTCTCACATGTGTATCTATCCACAGGTTCTGTACAGTCACTCGGGTTGGTGCATGGATAACAAGACTCGGTTCCATAATGCCCCTTTATTACCAGCTCGTTGAAGTGGACTGTCATGTCAGTCATTCCACACAGCTTGTAGGTGGCACCATTGAGGTTGCTTGAGGAAACAGTTCCTGAGTAGGTCTGATGATTACCGTCGTGGTATATCTCAAGATTATGAGTGCCGCACTTTATGTTCCCTTCTATCCAGCCACTGGAATCACTTGTCCCGACAGTGCAGCTGTCGAAGTAAGCCTTGGCTCCTGATAATGGTTTCCCGCTACAGTCCTCGATCTTTATCCTTGCGCTGCACTCGAGATTTGAGCATGGGCCATCTGTGGGATCAGTTGGTACTATGGCTGAAACCTCACAGTCACCTGCCTCCATGTCCTCAATATTGACATACATTGCGAAGTTGAATTCATATCCTGTCTCAGAGTCATTAACCTTAATAACGATTGGGTATCCAAACGAATACTCAATATCGTAAGCACTCATGCAGAACGGTATGGGTACCGGGAATACGGCTATCCATCCTGAATTGGCTATGTGTATGTTGGTGTCTGATTCGACCCTGAATCCGTCAGGCAACAGTATCCTGGGCTCCAGGTTCTTGTACTGCTTCCCGTTGACAGTGTTTATCCCGTAATAATCGTATTCATTCCTCTCCTCCCACCATCTGGTGGCGATCACTGTGTGGATAGCCAGTCCGGTCATTCCAGCTGACACGTCTTCTGGTGTGAGGTGAAGAGTCTCTCCACACTCGGTCAGCATCCCGAAGGTCGGTAGATACTTGGAGCTGTATATGGATGTGGTGGTGAAGCCTTCGAAGAACCTGCCTCCCTGTGACGATGGCTTGTTGGTCTCAATGATGACGTCTTTGGCGAAGTCAAACAGCTGCTTGAACTTGGTCGGGACCGAGATCCTGTACGGCTGCCTTATCGGGTAGCCTTGTAACTTGGTGGGCATGTAAACAGCAATGTCTATCTTGTTGTCAAGCAGGTTCACGTCAACTCTGGAGACATCCTCCAGCGTTAGATTCTTCCCGAAGAATTCCTCAATGTCATCAGTGCGGCTGTTTACGTAGTAAGTTATCGCCTCCCTGAACCTCTCCTTTATCTCTTCAGTTGTTGGTGAGATATCGTTCTGACATATCTGCCAGTATGGAACTCCTATATAGGTCAGGGCGACGCTCTCGTCTGGCGGGATCAGATACCCGCCCTGGGCAGACATTGCCAACAAGGATAGCTCTGTACTGCTTGTTATTATCCCCTCAACCATCTCCTGGACCATCTTATGCTCCTCTCCCACACCAGATGGAACAGGACTGATGTCCAGAAACTGAGAAGCATAGTATATTACTACTGCGATTAGGAATAGAAGAGCGATTATCAATATAAAGCTAGCCTGAGCCCTCATATTATAATATTGTTAAACCATTATATTAATAACTGGTAATATAATCCCAAAATAATACAGCCCCAAAAATAACAGGTGGAGGAATGTTAACAAAAGATTCTTTAAAGAAGGAATTTGCAAAGAACTGGAAGAAGCACTATCAGATCAAGATCTTCAAAGACATGGGTTTCAATAGAAAGACCTGCCACAGCTGCGGGAAGCACTTCTGGACACTTGACGAGAAGAGGAAGAACTGCCCTGACTCCTCATGTGAGAGTTACGGATTCATTGGAAAGCCGATAACCAGATCAAGGTGGGATTACATCGAGACCTGGAGGCAGTTCGAGCGCTTCTTCAAAAAGGAGGGCCACACCTCGATTCCCAGATACCCCGTCATAGACAGATGGCGTCCGGACCTATTCTTCACCATTGCCTCGATCCAGGACTTCCAGAGGATAGACCGGGGCAACATCGTTTTCGAGTACCCGGCTGACCCGCTGGTTGTGCCGCAGATGTGCATGAGGTTCAATGACATACCCAATGTAGGAGTGACAGGCCGTCACCACACATCCTTCATCATGTCCGGGCAGCACTCCTTTGGCAAGTACTGGAAGGACCGCTGCATAGAACTGAACTTCGGTTTCCTTAATAAGGTCATGGGAATCCCAGAGAAGGAGATAGTTTATGTTGAGGACGTGTGGACAATGCCTGATTTCTCAGCATTCGGTCCCTGCATTGAGACGTATTCCAAGGGACTGGAACTGGTCAACTCGGTCTTCATGCAGTACACCAAGGCAGGAAATGCCAGGAAAGAGCTTCCCAAAAAAGTGGTTGATGTTGGCTGGGGTCACGAGAGGTTGGTGTGGTTCACGCAGGGAACACCAACTGGCTATGATGCTGTTTTCGGTCCTGTTGTTAAGTGGGCAAAGAGCAGGATAGGACTAAAGGGATCCGATCTCTTTGAAAGGTATGCTGCCCTGTCGGGTGGGCTTGATATAGACGAAACCCAGGACGTGAAGAAGGTCAGAGAGGGCATAGCAAGAAAAATAGGAGTCAAAGTATCGGTTCTAAACGAGGTGGTTGAGCCAATGCAGGCCCTTTACGCGATAGTTGATCACGCCAAGACCCTGCTGTTCGCAGTGACCGATGGCGGTATCCCATCGAATGTCGGCGGTGGGTACAATCTCCGTGTCCTCCTAAGGAGAGCGCTCTCTTTCATCAAGGATCTTGAACTGGACCTGGAGATAGAGAAGATTGCGGGCCTTCATGCAAAGCACCTGCACCCAATGTTCCCTGAAATAACCAATGGGATAGATCCACTCTCCAAGGTTCTCGCACTGGAGAATGAGCGCTTTGATAAGACCATGGACAAGGCGGGGCTCCTGATAAAGAGGGAACTGGACAGGGGTGAAATAGACGAGAAAGCGCTAACCAAGTTCTATGTGTCACATGGAATATCCCCTGAGCTGTTTGAAAGGGTTGCAAAGGAAAACAAGATGAAATTCAATGTTCCAGAGAATTTCTACGTCAAGATAACCGATCAGCATATGTCGGGTGAGAAGGAAACCGAACGGAAGGGTGTGTGGATTGATGTGACAGGAATACCAAGAACAAAGGCCCTTTATTACAATGATCCCTACAAGAGGGAGTTCACAGCCAAGATACTGAAGGTTGCCAAGTCCGGCCAGGACACGTGGGTGGTGCTTGACAGAACACTTTTCTACCCAGAGGGAGGGGGCCAGCCAACTGATGTAGGGTTCCTTACAGTTGACAGTAAGGAGTTCAAGGTAAAGGATGTTCAGAGGATAGGCAATGTAATTGTCCATAATATAGGCAAGATGGGAAAAGTCGCTCCTACCGGGTTGAAGAAGAACCAGGGTATCAGGGGAAGGATAGACTGGAAGAGGCGGCATCAGCTAATGCAGATGCACACCTGTACCCACATAGTTGCCGGTGCCACAAGGAAGGTGATAGGGTCACATGTCTGGCAGGCAGGCGCACAGAAGGGTATTGATTCATCCAGGATCGATCTCACTCACTACAGGGCGTTCACTGACGAGGAGATAGATCATATAGAGAGGGCAGCAAACGAAGCAGTAAGTAAGAACTATCTGGTTGACAAGGAGTTCCTGCCCAGGAACATTGCAGAAAAGAAATACGGGTTTGTCCTGTACCAGGGTGGTGCATCCCCCGGCAAGATGGTAAGGGTGGTTAACATAGGACATGGATTTGATGCAGAAGCCTGTGGTGGTATCCATATTGACAAGACAGGCGAGGCAGAAATAATCAAGATAATAAGGTCAGAGAGGATAAAGGACGGTGTCAACAGGATAGAGTTCACCTGCGGAAGCAAGGCTTACGAGTTCGTGAGGAATAGAGAGAGGATAGGAAGAGAGACGCTTGATGTTGTTGAGAAGCTGGGGATATTCGAGAAGATAACAGACATCATGCACAGGGACATGGACATCCACAAGGAACTGGAGAAGGCCTCCAACATATTCTCAATAGAATCCAAGCACCTGCCAAAGACCATAGAGAGATTCTGCAGGGAGATAAATGAGGACTTCGACCACACCAGAAAGCTCAAGAAACAGCTGAACATTCCTGACGGCATGATAGAGCTGAAGGATATCTTCGAAGAAAGAATGGGTGAAGTGAGGACGTTTGAGGATCTTTCCAAGGCAATATTCGAGTTCTGGAAGGAGCAGAGAAAGGAGATAGAGAGCCTGAGGAATGACGTGGCTTCAAATAAGGCCAGGAATCTGCTATCCAAGGTTAAGAAGGGAAGGCTGTTTGATGTTGTTAGTGCTGACAGAAAGGAGCTTATAGAGATAGCTAACGAGCTTGTCAAATCCAATCCGGAGCTGACCGTGATACTCTCGAACGAGGTAGGAGAGATAATAGGAATGAGCAGGACCAGGGACATGGGAAAGCTGATGAGGGATATTTGCCAGAAGGCAGGCGGTTCGGGTGGGGGAAGCAAGGAGATCGCCCAGGGAAAGGTCGAACTCTCGAAATTAATCAAAGTAATGGATAGTGTCTGATCAGATCAGACACTCTATTGGCTGTGCTATAGCCACTTCACAGAAAAATCCCAATATGTTACTATCGTTTATGGTCTGGTTATCCAGCTTCAGTATCCTCCCGCCAGACCCTATCATCTGAAACATGCTCTGGTTGGTTTGGTTGACCACGACCCTTTCCAGAACCACGAAATCCTTGAACTGGTTGGCAAAGGCCTCCAGCATAACGTTTCTCTCAAGGCAATCATTGCAGTCTATGCTGTAGAAGTTCTCTATCACAACCTTACCGGTCCTGAGGATGTAGATGGTCTCGTCAGTGGTGAGTTGCCTGTTCACTATGGTGGGTATTTCAGGAGCTTCTGAATCAGGCTGGAGATTGATACTCATCATTGCAAAACCTGCAACAGACCCCAGCATAATCACTCCAATAAATATCGCCATGAACCTTTCAATATTTGTTGCCATACGCCTCGCCTCACTCCCACCTTTCCATATGAATGAATTCTTTCGGGTTCCTCCTGCCTGGTTTCTTGTTAATCTTTGCAGGATAACCTAAAGTTATTATGGCCAATGGCCTTATATTGGTTGGTAGTACCAGAATGCCCTTTATGGTTGCCTCATTGAAGGCCCCTATCCAGCATGATCCGATTTCCTTGTCCCATGCAGCCAGCATGAGATTCTGGATAGCTGCTGATGTGTTCTGGACAGAATAGAGGGTTTCGCCCCTGTTCCCGTATGTTGCAGACACTCTGTCGATGTCAGTGCAAACCACTACCAGTACAGGAGCGGTCGCAATGAAATCCTGTTCCCATGCAGCTTTCGCAATCTTGGCTTTGGTCTCAGGGTTCTTCACCACCACGAATTCCCAGTCCTGGACATTACCAGAGGAAGGGGCCTGTCCTGCAGCACCCAGTATCTCCTCAATGATGTTCTCTGGTATGGGGTCTGGTTTGTACTCCATTATGCTTCTCCTGTCCCTTATACAATCCATGGTCTGCATGGTTTTAAATTAAAGCCCTGATTAATAAATATCTTGTATGGATGCATTGACCAAGAAGTGGGAGAAGTACAGTAGTTTCCTGAACAAAGGAGACTGGCACGTGCATACCAACTATGCTGATGGCGAGAATTCTGTAATTGAAATGTGCGAGCAGGCAGAGAAAAACGGTCTGCGCATGATAGCGTTTACAGAACATGTCAGGAAGACAGAACACGTCAGGAAGAAACAGGATTACGATTTCTCCAGCCTTGTTAAAGATGTTGAACATGCCAGGAAGAATTTTCCCAACCTGAAGATACTGGTTGGTTGCGAGACCAAGATACTCCTGGACGGCGGAATAGACGTCTCGGAAGATGTACTAGAAATGTGCGATATTGTCATTGCAAGCTTTCATCGGTTCCCTCCTGAGAAAGACCTTCAGATAACGGCTCTGAAAAAAGCACTACATAATCCGAATGTTGACATATGGGGCCATCCGGCAACCCTTTTCAGGAACTTTGATCTCAAAAGGAATGAGATGGAGAACATAATCAATCTGTGCAAACGAAACAACGTACTTATAGAGAACAACCTCTGCCCCAAATACATACCACCAGAGGGTTTCATGGACATGGTTCACAAACTCGGTGCAAGGACTGTTATAGGATCTGATGCGCATTCTGTGTGGGATCTCAGGAAAATGAACTGAAAATGAATTAATATTTTGTTGTATTACCACTCCTCTATAGTAAATTAACATTTAAATACCATATTTAACTATGTTTTATATCTAAACACAATATCTAATTAATGATCTGAATGGTATAGGCTGGTGTAATAATGCCTGTGTACGAACTCTTGATATCAGGAATCGTGGCGCTTTTGTTTACATTTATCTTTACCCCCAGATGGATCTCCCATGCCAAGAGAAGGAAGCTGGTGGGAGCTGACATGAACAAGAAGGATAAACCCAAGGTAGCTGAATCCGGCGGAGTCGCGGTTTTTCTGGGGTTCATAATCGGACTCCTGGTCCTTTTCGGATTCTACTGGTTCCAAGGAAGAATCGATAGACTCATCTACATAGCACTTGCCATAACATCGCTTTCAATAGTGACTGGAATTGCATTCTGGGATGATATAACCGGATGGAAGAAGGGCATGTCCAGGTGGAAAAAACCCATCCTCACATTCGCGGGTGCTGTGCCACTCATACCGTTCCTGCTCGGAAGAGAGAGCATAAGCGTACTGGGTTACACCCTGGGATTCCCAGTATTGTTATATCCGCTTATCCTTGTTCCAATAGGATTCATAATAGCAACCAATGCCGTCAATCTTCTGGGAGGATTCAATGGCCTTGAGACAGGGATGGGGATAGTGTGCGGGTTGACACTGCTGTGGTTCTCTTACGGAACAGCCTTCTTCCCAATAATACTGATAGCACTCGCCTCTATGCTAGCTTTCCTGTGGTTTAACAAGTACCCGTCCAGGGTGTTCCCTGGGGATACTACGACATATTTCATTGGATCCCTTTTCGCATTCGTTGCTGTGATGGGATACTTCCAGAGCATCACCATACTCATCCTGCTACCATACATAATAGAGGCTATAATAAAGTCAAGGGAAATCCCCTACATAATCAGGCATAAGAAGGTCTTCAAGCCAGAATGTTTCGGTAAGGTTAACAAGGACGGAAGCCTCGATCCTCCTTACAAGAAGCAGATATGGTCAATTACCCACATTGCAATAAGGGCTATAAAGAGGATTAAAGGTAAGTGTTACGAGAACGATGTAACCTTCCTTCTAGTGGGATTACAGGCGCTCTGGTGCCTGTTCATAATATACATGTTCGGTTAAGGATAGAAAAAAAGGGGTGATTGAATGAGAGTGTTGGTTACTGGTGTAGGCGGTCCGGCCGGGAGGAATGTGGTAAGTCATAGTCCCAGGAGTTGGGAGATCATAGCATGCGAAGCTGATCCCAGAGTAGAGAGCAAGCTAAAATCACTTGGATTGGCAGTATCCGGGTTCCACGTGGTGCCTTATGCCAGGGAAGAGAAGAGATTCATAGAAGCTGTCAACAAGATCGTATCCAGGGAGAAGATAGATTTCATAATCCCGACCGTTGATGATGAGCTTGTTGTGTTCTCAAAGAACTCCGATGCATTTGAGGCCAGGGTGATCATATCCCCTTACGAGACAATCAGCACGTGTGATGACAAATATCTTTTCTACGACAAATTCAATCACCTCGGTTTCGCCCCAGAGTACCTGGTGACTGATGACAGGGAGGACCTGATCGCCTGCTTCGGTAAGAATAAGATACTCATGAAGCCCAGGGTGGGCAGAGGCAGCAGGGGAATCAGGAACTTCGAAAACGCATCAGAGGTTCCGGACGAGCTCATAAACAAGGGGAATGTATTCTGCGAGTACCTGCCTGGTTACGAGTACACAGCAGACGTTCTCTGCGACTTCAGCGGGTCTCCTCTTGTAATCATTCCAAGGAAGAGGCTGGAGGTGCATAGAGGGATATGCGTAAAGGGAAAGATGGAGAAGAACCAGGAGATAATAGAAAACATAGAGAGGATGTGTGAGGTTTTAAAGTTTATAGGCCCTATTAATATACAGTTCAAACTCGATTCCAATGGAAAGCCTAAACTCGTTGAGGCGAATCCAAGGTTTTCAGGCGGACTGCCCATAACCATAAAGTCAGGCATCAATACCATATCCCTGCTTGACGATGTTATACATGGAAGGAAGATAGAAGCCAAGAGCCTGGAATGGGAAGAGATCGAGTCAACCCAGGACACCGAGAGACTGGGTAAAAGGGAGAACAGGTGAAAGGAATGAATGTTATTGCGATTGGTGCGCACCCGGATGACATAGAATACGGATGCTACGGAACCCTGCTCAAGCATAAGAGGGAGGGGGACAGCATGGTATTCATAATCATGTCGCATGGAGAAAAGGCAGGCGACAAGGAGATCAGGAAGAAGGAGGCTACAGAGTCTGCCAGGAGGATAGGCGCTAAGCTATACCTGTTCAACTATCCGGATGCTGACATACCGCAGGGACATGAGATAATAGAGAAGATGGAAAACATTGTTGAGGAATTCAAGCCCCAGAGAGTCTACACCCATTCAATAAAGGATACCCACCAGGATCACAGGACAATTGCCCACGCAACGCTTGTTGCAGCTAGGTCAGTGCCCGAGATACTGTGTTACGAGTCACCAAGCCTCTACCTCAACTTCCAGCCCAACTACTATGTTGATATAAGCAAATTCATCGAGGAGAAGAGGAAGGCGCTTAACGGTTTTGTGACACAGAACTCAAAGGACTACATGAAGATAAACGCCATAAACGGCCTTGCGCAGTTCAGGGGACTCACAACATCCGTCAAGTATGCAGAGGCATTCGAGGCCATAAAGATACTCAAGATATCCGGCACCTGAGGCCGCTTGTTAGCAGACCGAGACGAAGTCGAGGCTGCAAAACAGCTGAAGAGTTCAGGGGCGAGCCGAAAATTATTTTTCAATTTTGAACATTTTTCCATGCCCTGGAATTATATAATCAGCAATTTCAAGAAGTTTCTTTCTGCTTTCAGTCAATGCTTCTTTATCTTTTACATAGGGATCTTTGTGTTTCATTAAACTTTCTTTGTCCGTCTTTTGTGTTTCATCATCTTTCCACCAAAAAACATCACCAGCAATAACAATTTTACCTTTTTTTGTTCCTACTAATAATGAACAATGTTCATGCGCATGTCCTGGGGTGGGAATAACTTGGACGTTTGTGTTTGGTATATTTCCTGAATATTCTACAATTTTGTCATCGCTATTTATTGTATTACCATCATAAATATCCTTGTCAGGAAATAATCTTATATTCAATATATGGTCCAAATGATAGTGAGTTAGAAATACAATATCGATATTTTCTGGTTTAAGACCTTCTTTTTCAAGAGCCTCTAATAACAATTTTTTATTTGCTCCGGGATCAACAAGTATATTTAACCCGTTGTCGTTAATTAAAACAGTTGCTGGCGATGCGTACCAAACACCGCTCTTTTCTCTTGCATAACCTTCAATTAAAATTTTGATTTCAGCCATAGTATTAAGTTAAAAATAAATATTTATTAAACTTTCTTTTCCAGAGACGAACCCCAAATTTCTGCTAACATCCTACCAACGGCGATCCAAGGAGAATTGATTTATTGTCGAACTCGTGGTTCACCCTTTAAAAGCTTATTCCCATCCTAATTAAAAATAGCTCTGATTAGGGTGAGGTCGAAAACAATGGATATAGGAATAGTTGGATACGGCTGCTACATACCAAGGCTAAGGATATCAGTAGAAGAGATTGCAAGGGTCTGGGGAGCGGATGCAGAGAGTTACAAGAAGGGACTGATAGTGGAAGAGAAGGCTGTCCCTGATATGGATGAGGATACTGTCACGATTTCTGTAGAGGCGGCAAAGAACGCGCTTCTGAGAGCAGGTATAGATCCAGAGAAGATAGGCTCAGTATATGTAGGTAGCGAATCCCATCCCTATGCTGTCAAGCCTAGCGGCACTGTGGTTGCAGAGGCTCTGGGAATCGGGAGCAATGTGATGATTGCTGATTTCGAATTCGCCTGTAAGGCAGGAACCGCTGCGATGCAGTGCTGTTATGGACTGGTCAAGGCAGGCGAGATAGAATATGGACTGGCGATAGGAGCAGACACGTCCCAGGGAAGGCCTGGTGATGCTCTGGAGTATACGGCGGCAGCGGCTGGTGCAGCATTCATCATAGGAAAGGATCCACTTGCAAAGCTTGAGGGAACATGTTCATTCACGACAGACACGAGTGACTTCTGGAGAAGGGAGGGAGCAGACTACCCCTCACATGGGGCCAGGTTTACTGGGAAACCCGCCTACTTCAAACACGTCACCTCAGCATCCAAGATGCTCATGGATAAGCTCTCGCTCAAGCCCGCTGATTTCAAGTACGCTGTCTTCCATATGCCAAACGGAAAGTTTCCCTTGACGGCGTCAAAAATGCTGGGATTCTCCAAGGAGCAGATAGAGAACGGGTTCGTTGTGAACAAGATAGGCAATCCCTATTCAGGTTCAAGTCCTGTTGGATTATGTGCGACACTGGATGTTGCACAGCCTGGTGACAGGATACTCATGACTTCCTATGGTTCCGGGGCAGGATCAGATTCATTTTCATTCATGGTTACTGACAAGATACTGGAGAGAAGAGAAAAAGCAAAGAAGACGCAGGATTACATAAAAAACAAGCAGAACATAGACTACGGTGTTTACGTTAAACTCAGGAGGAAGCTGAGAGTATAGAAGGGAAAAAGACAAGGGTAGAGAGTGATAAGATGAGAGTTGCTGTTGTTGGTGTAGGACAGACCAAGTTTGATGAGCACTGGGAGAAATCCCTCAGAGACCTCTCAACAGAGGCAGGTGCGATTGCACTCAGGGACTCCGGCATAGACGGGAAGGACATACAGTCCCTGTACATAGGGAACATGTCTGCAGGAAGGTTCATTGGACAGGAGCATCTGGCAGCCCTGGCAGTCGACCAGGCAGGATTGATTCCGATACCAGCCACTAGGTGTGAGGCAGCCTGTGCATCAAGCGCCTTGGCTTTCAGGGAAGCATATTTCTCTATCCTTAGCGGGGAATATGATATTGTGATGGCAGCCGGCGCCGAGAAGATGACTGACCTCAAGGGGACAGATGCCATCGCAACCCTTATGGGTGCTGGTGACCAGGAATGGGAATCTGCCATAGGACTGACCTTTGCTGGCCTCTATGCTCTGATAGCAAGGGATCACATGCAGAAGTATGGAACCACCAGGGAGCAGATGGCCATGGTTAGCGTTAACAACCACAGGAATGGTGTGCTCAATCCGCTTGCGCAGTTCCCCGCTGAGATAACAGTCGAGAAGGTCCTCAAGTCACCGCTGATATCGGATCCATTAAGACTTCTGGACTGTTCTCCAATAACTGATGGGGCTGCTGCTGTGATACTTGTATCCGAGAAGATTGCAAAGAGATTTGAGAACCCGATATGGATACTTGGTTCAGGCCAGGCATCCGATACCCTGGCACTGCATCACAGGAAATCCATGACAGAACTAGTTGCAACCAAGGTTGCTGCAAAGAAGGCCTATGAGCAGGCCGGACTGAAACCGAAGAACATAGATCTGGCAGAGGTTCATGATTGCTTCTCCATAAACGAGATAATTGCAATAGAGGATCTGGGATTCTGCGATAAGGGTAAAGGAGGAAAGTTTGTGGAGGATGGCAAGATCGCAAGAGATGGTGAGAAGCCCATAAATCCCACAGGCGGCCTCAAATCAATAGGCCATCCTGTCGGAGCGACTGGTGTGAGGCAGATAGCTGATGTTGTCAAGCAGCTTAGAGGAGAATACGGGAATCTGCAGGTTAAAGATGCAAGATTCGGGTTAGCCCTCAACATAGGGGGTTCAGGAGCCACGTCTGTGGTGAATATATTCGGGAGGGACAAACCGAAATAGACGGAGATAGGGAGATGCGTATGCCACATAAATCATCTGTTCCATTGTTCTGGAGACTGAAGGACTCCAAATACCGATTGATAGGAAGCAGGTGCACGACCTGCAAAGAGGTGTTCTTTCCCAAGAAAAACCTCTGTCCCGTCTGCAGGAGAAGGGGAAGCATAGAAGATATGCAGTTCAATGGCAATGGAAGGATAGTCTCCTACACGATAGTAAGGGTTCCACCAGAAGGGTTTGAGAAATACGCGCCTTATGCTGTTGCTGTGATAGACCTCGAAGAGGGCGCCAGGGTTTCTGGCCAGGTAGTAGGGAACATAACAAAGGTAAGGACAGGGAAGCAGGTAAGGACGGTCTTCAGAAAAATACACGAAGACGGAAGCGATGGCCTGATAAACTACGGATTGAAGTGGGAAATCGCTGAATAAGGCCAGAGAGAGCCACAAATCGATCCAAAAACCGGATCCACAAACATTTATATTTTAAAGACAAATTTAGTGCATGGAAAAAACCATAGGGATTGTTTCTGGAAAGGGAGGCGTTGGTAAGACCACATTCGTAACTAACGTCGGATTGTCTCTTATAGAGTTCGAGAAGGACGTCATCGTCGTGGATGCTGACCTGTCCACCTCCAACCTGGGCCTTCAGCTGGGTTTCTACCAGTTCCCTTTGGGGTTGCAGGACGTGCTGGAGGGAAATGTTCCTATAACGAATGCGATATACACACACCCATCAGGACTAAAGGTCATTCCTGCCTCAATTTCACTCAATTACCTGAACAAGGTTCCCACACCCTACCGCCTGAAATCCCTGCTGAATGATCTCCGTGGACTCATACTCATAGACTCCCCGCCAGGACTCAGGGATGACGGACTGCTGGTCTTAAAGGCTTCAGATGAAATTCTGGTGGTAACGAACCCCGAAATACCTGCAGTGACTGATGCGCTCAAGGTGATAAAAGTGGCAAGGGAAATGGGTAAGGAACCTATGGGAATAGTACTGAACAGGGTCAGGGACAAGTACGAACTGAAACCGAAGGAGATTGAAGGAATGTGTGATGTTCCTGTAATAGGGACTGTACCAGAAGACAAAAATGTAAAGAGAAGCATGTTCGAGAAGTCTCCGATCGTCAAGCACAAACCATACTCTCCGGCCTCGCTGGCTTTTAGGAAGATTGCTGCCAACATGATAGGCCAGGAACACATCCCGCCAAGATTCCCAAGGCTGAAAAGAATATTCGGCGGATAATTGCTTCTACACCACTTATACTACTTAACTAACTCGACTGTCTTGGTGGTGCTCGCAATGATCTCGTTGTTGTATATCAGTTCTGCTGTTAGTTCATACTCTCCTGATTCCATGCCAGCGCAACCGTAACATCTTGGCATTACAACCAGGAATACTGTCTCTTCTCCTGGTGCCTTTATTTCAACTATCTGCTCCTTGTTTACCTCGTAACTACCTACCTTGTTCTGTATGCCATAGAACTTGATTATTACTGAATCCAGATCCCTGTTAGATGCTGTGGATATCCTGGCTTCCATGTACTCACCGGAGTGGTAGACTTCGGTGTCTGTGATGATTGACATGCTCACCGTCATGTCACCAGAAATCGCATAGAATGGATTCTCAAACCCACCGAATGTTACGAACCCTGTCATGTAGCTGGTTGCTGACAATACGAACCCCAGCAACACCAGGACTATGACTAGTTTCTTAAGCATGTGAATAATTTGCAGATTTAATATAAAAGCTTATTTGTGGCGTTTTCAACCTATCGACGGAAACTGACACATTACCATGATATCGGTTTCCAATAAATTGTTTCACTTCCCAACGAGCTCGTAGAACTTCTGGCGTCGGACTGTCGTTGCATTAACACTTCCAACTCTCTCCATCTCGTTCATGTATTCGCTACATCTTGTTCTGGAAAGATTGACAAGTTTGCTCAATTGGGAGGTAGTCAACTTCTTGTGCTCCCCGAGCAGGGATTTTATTATTCCCTTGACCTTGAGGGTTCTAATACTGTCTCCACCCACCTGCTGACTCCTGGTGGCGAGCTTCTCGTAATCCAGGAATTCGTGTATCCTCTCCCTTTTCATGCCCTCCATTTTCTTCTCCATCTCCCTCAACCGGAAGAGAATGTCATCCATCTTCTGTTCCATCCAGGGAGTTTTGACATCCTCGCCTTTGCTGATCTTTATTCTTTCCTTGTGGAGTTTATTCTTCAGAATAAGCAGGGAATCCATCATTTCCTTCTTCTTCCTGCTGGTTCCCCTTCTCAATATAGACATATTATTCTTTTGTCGATCGACAATTTAAAGGTATCGCTTGGTTAACTATGTAATGATATCATATACTTCGACACACTGATTCTTTATTGTGGGTATACCCTATGCGCGCTAAATATCTAATTTCTAAAGAGAAGGCCTTAGCTAAAGGCCGAGAGAAGTTGGGGCAGGTTCAAATCCTAGCCATATTTCTGTTCCTTCTTCTCATACCCACAACCATGATAATAGCCCAGAACTCCAGCATAAACCAGACAAACATAACAGGCGACCTGATCAACCTGCCCGACCTTTCCACCGAAATAATCGAGATAGTGGGGAACGACACAAACACCACGATAAACACCACCACAGAAACAAACCAAACCAACCAGACGTTCCCAGACCCTCCATTGAACGTGACGATTCCTGACGAGTGGAACCAGACTGTTAATGAAACCGACACCAACGAAACAGAAACCAACCAGACAGATATAAACCAGACTAATTCTGGATTCAATGAAACCAACGAAACCATTGAACCAACCGAACCCACTGGACCAGAGCTTGTTGATCCAGAGCCCACAGAACCCACTTCCCCGATTCTGGATGTTGGGATAACGGCTCCTGATAGAGTGACATGGAGAGATACGGTTGAGATAAGTGCGTATGCGATTAACGTGGGTTCTGTTTCAGTCAGCAATGTTGAGGTTGGGTTGATACTACCTGATGATTTTGTGATGTTAACAGGGAGCGGTAGCACTTATTGTGAAGAAGTGGCTCCTGGTACCTCCTGCCATACCACTGTAACAGCTACCGTTCCCATTTCCTCTAGTCTGGGCCTGAGTGAGATAAGGGCGAGAGTGACGTATGTTGAGTAAAATGAGCAGAAGCAAGGGAAAGCGAATGAAGTCGAGTCTTGGACAGACAGAAATACTGATCGCTCTACTATTTATGGTTCTTGTGTCAGGCGCAGTTATCGCGCAGAACGCGACCAACACGACGAACCTGACAGGAAACCTCATTCTGCCTTTAGATGATTTCCAGAACGGAACCAACGGATCGATACATACCATTGAGGTATCCAAACCAATTGAAGTGTGGGCTAATTCTTATATTGACATAAAAGGAAATGAGCTATTATATTACACCAACGATACCATCGAGATAACAGTTACATTGTCCATGGATGATGGAAGTCCGATCGAAAACAGTAGAATAGAGTTCTATCTGGGCAACGATTTTATTGAGGGCGGCTATACAGACGAGTTCGGCCAGAGGAAACTAGCGTTCGGGCTTTCCGATTTGTTGCCAGGAGATTATGTGTTATCTGCAATATTTCTGGGAGATCAGCACCTGAATCCGATGACTGAGCATGCATCTTTCTCTATACGTCCCTCAATAAGCGAGGAAGAAGCAGATATTCGAGTGATATCCTTCGGGTATGACGAAGAAACATCTGTGGGTGATAATTTCCAATTTTCATTTTCCCTATCAAGCAACGTTGATGCACCATCCAAGATCAGTGTTGAGATGGAAGGAACAGAGATATTCGATCCGGTCAAGGACATTGTCTTGAAAGAGGGCATGAATTTTATCACATGGGATGCCAGGGTAGTGGCGTGCGGAAGCATGCGTGGATATATAGTAATAGAAACCGATCATGGAAAAATAGAAGAGGAAGTGATGCCATATTATCTTTGCGTACCAGAAACCATAGATATTGGATATTTCACTGATAATGGAAAGATAACCGTAACAGGGAACATAAGTCCTTCAGACCACCTTTACAATGTTTCAGTGGTCATTGTGGACTCCCGCGATAAAAAGGTTTACAGTTCTTCCATGACATCTTATGGTGACTATGCCTTCTCATTCAATCTGCCACCAGGCGGATACTTCGGATATGTTGAGGTTAAGTCTGAGCTTGGAGACGCCACAAGGAACATTGAAATAAAGAATCCAGCATCCGGTCTGGGCAGTTCTGCGGGAGGAGGGTCTTTGGCAATGTCCATGAATTCCCAGGCAATTGTTTATGATGAATCAACAGATACCATAATAATATCCTCAAGAGGAGACAGGTGTACAGAAGATGCCCCATGTACAATGGCGGACATATTTGATGAGGATGCCAGAAACGGATGGGGGAACGTGAGGAAAATATTCAATTACTATGTGGTTGACTCGAATGTTGAGATAGGAGACGGTTTAACAAACACTGTGCTGGAGACAAAGAACGAGCAGATAGACATCAAGAAGTCATGGATCGTGAGGAACATGGCCACCCTCGAGATGGGGGAGCAAACGGCTGATGGTCCTGGACTCGGGTCTTCCATAATATCAAACGTGCCTGTGGAGAATGAGGGAAAGAAGAATTCCGCACTGTTTGTTGAGAGTGGTGGAAAGCTAAAGATGTATAATTCTTACTTCAAGGTTTTCTCCATAATACCAGAGAACAGCCTTGTAATAGAGGATGGCGCCCTGTTTGAGTCTGATATGTCTGGAGTGGAAAGGGATAACAGATTCAACCTTACCAAGATAACCTATCCGGAGTATTCAATAATAAAGGAAATGGTAACAGGGGAGAATGCAGTCGATACAGCCAGCGGGTTCATCGACCCGTCCACAGTGGACCTCCACATAATAGACAAGCACGATATGCCCAATGCAGGAGAAAACTGGACAGTAAGATTCACCACAAGGGGGACAGATGACCTTGAGCTGAGATATATAAACGGAACCAGCAGTGAGATGAGGTTTGTGGGACTTTACTGCGGTGAAGAGAAATTAAACGCCGCGGTGAATGATAATGCCATAACTTACAGCGGCTGGAAATGTGATGAAGTGGCAAAGGTGATACATGAGATAGTTGTCGAAGGCAAGCACATAATGGATTTCAGCTTCGGGAACGAGCAGGGAACAGCGGTAAATACTGATTATCCTAATTGCATAAGGTACTCCAGTAGTGTTATTCAATCAAGAAGTGAAGGAAACTGTTGTACTCAATCAAGCCCGTGCACAATGGAGGATGTCTATGACAGTGCTGCCAACCCAGCCAGAATGGATCACCCGGCGAACACGAACCTCTATATTCTAAAAGTCCCGATGTTTCACGGATTATGGGCCGCCACTGCTACATGTAATTCCGCTTTGGAACCCTATGACGGATATATTTTCTCCAGTAACGACGTCTTAATGATCGGGCAGCCTGGGGACACTGACAATTACATATACGTTTGCGAAAGAGGCCATTTCCAGTTCGGAAACCTCACACCCGCTGGCCCTGAGGCCGGCAGCACAATACAGACATATGTCACCACACAGATATGCGATGCAGCTGCTATGTGTGCATATGACGAGCTTGATACAGGCTGCACAGACAACGGCAATACAAGCCACCTCTATTTTTATGCCACTTCATACACAAGCTTTGAGACCAACAGTTACAGAAATAATATAGACGCGGGCTCGCCATCAAGCGGTATAGGAGCCGGTTGTGGAGGACAGGGAACCCAAACAGTTGACATCAACAGGTTCACCTTCCAGGGACACACTGCGGTGACTGGCAGCAATGCCCCGATACTCTATGTCCCGGCCGGCACAAGTATGTATGACTATCAGGCAGTCAACTGCAGATATGCTATGGAGATGAGTGGTGAGCCAACCGAAGTCCTCAGGTTAATACGTCTGCAGAAGAACACTGCAGGAATAAGGATATGTTACGCGGATGGTGCTGTGAGAGAATATACAGGAACCGATAATGATTATGATGTGAGGATGGGAGGATACCACTATCTCATTGCAGTCGATTCGGACATAGACGAGAGTATAATACATTACAGCAGTTGCGGTTCAACGAGTGCAGGAGCCTATGCTAACAAGAGCTACATAATGAGACAGAGTTCCTATAATGTTAAGATAAAGGACCTTACAAACAATCCGCTTGAAAATGTCACTGTTGCTGCCAGGGACATCCAGGGCAGATTAAAGGTAAACGAAACCACATATTCCAACGGAACAGTTAACGAGCAGGTTCTTGATTTCAGAAAGATACAGGTGAATTCAGCTTCCCAGCCCAAGGCCAACTACTCTGCCCATGAATTCTATTACAGGAAATATGGTTACAAATACTTCGAGAGCCTGGTCGATCTGACGGAAAGGGTCAGCCTGGACATGGTTCTTTTTGATAGTCCCTGCACGAACCTTAACGAATCAAATGCAGCCGGCCAGACCGGAATAACATATAATCCCCCGACCCATTATGAATTCGAGAACTGGACCGATGCAGCGGATGTGGGGACAGATGACAGCATACAGCTTTCAGGAGTTCCGATAACACGGTCAGAGCATTTCAGGATACTTGATATCGAGGGAATAAGTGCAGAAAGGCTTGTCCCAATGGAAGAGGTCTCACAAAGCGATTATAATGTCCATTACCATAACGGAACCGTATACTTCATCAATGGTTATGAAACAACAAACGTCACCCCAGTCTACTTTTACAGCGGAAATTTAACAATCTCAGAAGACAAGAACATAAGCCAGGTATACGACTACATGCAGGCTGTTCAGTTAAACCTGTCAATGGGAGAGGAGTATATTACAGACGTATTGACAGTGACTGATGATTGTGCCACATACACATCTTACGTTTACTTCATACTCAATGATTCTGCAATAAACAACACGGTAGCAGAAAGGAAAATAAACACAGAGGACGGATACGGGTTCTCTGCAACATCATACAACGGAACAACCATAAACATAATTTCGGATGTATGGAATTTCACCTGGTTCTCTGACAACGGGACTTTCTTCAGGAAATATACACTGGATGTCACTGTGCAGAATTCAAGCGGCGGACCAATAGAGAATGCGACAGTCGTGCTTAATGATACCAACTCAGTTGAGATTTTTGATATAAATACGTCATCTTCAGGAATCATACCAAGACAGGAGGTCACCCATACCCAGTACAACTATACAGGAAACAGGACATACTCACCGTTCACTATAATCGTCACTAAACCCGATTATACAACATATTCAGCTCCAGTTGATCTGGATGGTAAAACATCGCTAACGATAACACTATCTGCGCCATGTGAACCAGATCTTAATTATACTTTTGATGTGTTATCAGGAAACAATACAATAACAAACAGGAGCGCAACAGCAAGCAATTTGACAATGAGAGTCCGTGTCAAATTCGGTAATGGAACCGTGGTTGGTGCGGGACATAATGTTACGCTTTACATAACCAAAGTAGGTTCTGGCGCAGGGGCAACATGGGATTCCGGAAGGATATTAACGACGAACGGTTCTGGCGAAGTGAACTATAGCTTCTTCCCGACATGCGACAATCTTTCAACACCTCTCGTTAACGAAGAATATGAAGTAGGGGACCACGAGTGGTATACTATAATAACAACCACACAAGATCCTGATCTATGTCAGGATGAGCAATCAGATACCTGGAATTTCACTGTCATAGGAACCCTCTACAACACAATAGACCTTCCGGACGGAACTGATAACTATACAGCTGCGGATTCTGTTTTGATACAGGGCGCGGTTGAGAACTACTGCGAAGAACCCATCACACTTAATACCACCACGGAAGTAACTTTCAACTTATCAACGACAGGGTATGTCTCCAACTGCACACCGATAACACGGCTTGGTGCAAACGTATACAAGTGCACATGGGATCCAGACCAGACCACACCTTCAGGTTATTATAATGTGACAATGTGGTCTAACTACACAGGTTATTATGATAACAGTTCTGTTGCAGAGAATATATTCTACCTTACAACCAGTCCATCTATCACAGAAGCAAACGTCACCCCAAGACAGGATTCATGGAACATACTTCATAATTTCTCCATAAGGGTGGCTGATAATCTTGGTGACAATGTCAATGTCACCCTGCAGGAACAGATACTAGGGCAGTCGTGGTATGATGTGGAATGGCAGAACTGTACCAACTGTAGTGATAATGTAGAAGGCTACACCACCCTGAACTTCAGTAAGATATATTCATGCTCAGGCTATGCTGACCAGTGGATGAAGTTCAGGCTCAGAGCCAATGATACAGAGGGTAATGAGATATACACTGATAGTTTCTCACAATACTACGGTCAGGATGACACGTTCGAACTCCAGAAAGCAGACATAAATGTCACCTACTGGTCAGGCAACAACTCAGTAGCAACACCAGGAGCCTCTGCTGTTTTTGTTGTCAGAGTCTATGATCTGGATAACACGACAAAGAATTTCTCCTCGGGCGAATACCCACTAGTCAAATTCTACGTAAACAACTCACTAGGCAACATGCAGTTCGTTAACCAATCCTACGCTAACGAAACAGGTTTCGCCAACGTATCCTTCTATGTTGACCAGGACTTCTCTGGTGGAAACCAAACATGGTACGCAAAGGTGGACACATCAGACTCCTGCTACAAATACAACATAACCGAGAACCTGACAGTTAACATAAACGTCAACTGGCCACCCCTCTTCAAGAACATGCTAGCCAGGGACAAATCATCTGGAGTGGCTGCTGGCTGGGGTGAGAACTGGAACTTCTCAGTCCAGGTCAAAGACTCCACAGGAGAACACGACGACCTGAACATAACCCTGCAGGTAGACACAGGATCAGGCTGGACAGACATAGAAACCAAAAACTGTACCCAATGCTCCACGTGGAACTACATCAACTTCACCCAGATCAACTTCACCTGCAATGACATCAAT
>DAOUYM010000025.1 GCA_030666115.1 Candidatus Aenigmatarchaeota archaeon | reverse complement strand
TCCAACATACTCATGGACTGCGGCGCTGACCCGGGATCTGACAATCCCCCTTACTTTGATGCGCCTGAGTTCGACATTGAGAAGCTTGATGCTGTCTGCCTCTCCCACGCACACATTGATCACTGTGCTTACATCCCTTACTTATATGAGAAGGGATACGTAGGACCCTTGTACTGCACTGCACCCACCCGGGACCTGATGGTGCTGCTCTGCCTGGATTACATAGACGTGTGCCAGAAGAACGGAAAGACCCCGCCATACCCCAAGAAAGCTGTTGAGAAAACAGTAAAGCACACAATAACCCTGGACTTCGGTGAGGTATCTGACATAACACCAGACACCAGGCTTACCTTCCAGCCATCCGGCCATCTTCTGGGCTCATCACTGGTCCATCTCCACATAGGAGATGGCCTACATAACATACTCTACACAGGAGACTTCAGGTTCGGTCCATCAAGGCTGCTTGAACCTGCCTGGCCACAGTTCCAGAGGATAGAGACCCTTATAATGGAATCCACCTACGGACTCTCGTCAGACGTGCTGCCAAAGAGGAATGAAATAGAGGAAGAATTTATGGGTGTGATAAACAAGACCATGGAAAGGGGCGGCAAGGTCCTGATCCCGAGCTTCGCTGTTGAGAGGGCACAGGAGCTGATGTCAATACTCGCTTTCCACAAGTTCGATAAGCCCGTTTACATAGACGGGATGATATGGGATGCGACTGCCATACACACTGCGTACCCTGAGTACCTGTCCAAGGGACTCCAGAGGGAGATTTTCCATAAGGGCAACAATCCGTTCCTTTCAGAGGGATTCAAGAGGGTTGTATCAAAGGAGAGGAACGCCATAATAGACAAGGCTGAGCCCGCTGTCATAATCTCAACATCAGGAATGCTTGTGGGTGGCCCGGTTCTCGAGTACCTGAAGGGCATGGCTGCTGACGAGAAGAACACACTACTCTTCATAGGATACCAGGGCGAAGGGACACTGGGAAGAAGGCTGCAAAAGGGATGGAAAGAGGTCCCCATGAGCGGCGATAGAGGAAGGACCAATGCAGTGAAGATCAACATGAACATAGAGACAGTCCATGGTCTAACAGGCCACTCAGGCAGGAACCAGCTGGTTGGATACGTGGGCAAGCTCACCTCCAGGCCGGAGAGGATCATTATCAATCACGGTGAGAACAAGAAATGCCTGGAGCTTGCCAGGGACCTGCACAGAATGTTCAGGTGCGAGACCATTGCCCCAAAGAACATGGAGAGCGTCAGGCTACGGTAACGATTATTTTATCCAGTCTTTTAATTTTTTCAATGATATTTTATCTTCTATATTGAAATGAATGTAGAAAAACGCGTGAAATATAGATAAAAGTGAAGAATAAAAAAGAAGTGATGCTGCCTTATCGGTGGACAGCAACGAACTCCGGAGTCAGTATCAGCCAGTTCTGTTCAACGCCCATTATGTCCCCGTTGTTGGCAGTGACTGATCTCTTAAGCTTGTCAACGGCTCTCTTGAGTTCTCCCATGTCCTTGTCCTTGAGACCCTTTATCTTGAGGAAGATTATTGATCCTTCCCTGACCTGTCTCAGGACCCTTTCGGTGTCTCCGAAGTCCTCAAGGTTCTCTATTCTTATTCCAAGCCTTCCTGTTGACCTTCCTGCCTCAGAATCCATCACATTGACTTCCATGTACTCTTCGCCTTCCAGTTCGTCAAAATCACTTTCCTTTGACCTGGAAAGCAGTCTTCTGATCGTCATATCAAAAACCTCCTTGAACATTACCCGATCCATTCGGATGTGATATATTGTAGAAGTTAGATTTTTAAAGATGTCGGTCCGGCCGGACAAAAAACATATAAGAAATTACCTGTTGGCGGTCTCGAGGACAGAGACCATGTTCCAGATCTTGGTCCTGGCATGTGGCGAGAGGTTCGGATCGTTGGAGGCTTCGTCAAGGATGGATATTATGGTGGCTATCTTCTGGTCTTCAGGATCCTTGTTTCCCAGTATGCCTATGGATTCCTCTATCGAAGACTTGATGTTCCTGGGAACACCCCTGTCGTTGAGTATTTCCTGGAGCAGATTCTCTATCTCTGTAGCGTTTTCCATCACGTCCACCTCAAACATTCTTTCAGCTCCTTCCCATGGATTATATGTATATATGTATATAACGATTACTCAGCTACGGCTTTCTCCCCGCCAGGAGTGCTTATCTTATCCCTGAGATCCTCGATCTTGTCCTTTATCCTTTTCTCTCCGCTCTCCATGGTCTTTAGCCTTGCCCTGATTGTGTCTTCCTTTTCCTTCAGTTCCTTCTTAACTTCAGCCTTCCTGCTCTTTATCAGTATCGGACCAGCTATCTTGTATACTTCTTCATCTGTCTTGGTCTTCTCCAGTTCCTCAAGAGCCTTGCTTATCTCTATCAGCTGCACGTTCATGGTCTCTTTCTGTGCCATTATTCCCTGCATCTGCTGCTGGTAAAGCTGAGCCTGGTTAAGAAACTGCTGAATTTGCTTTGAATCCTCTGCCATACGTTTCGACCTCCGACTCTTTTTCGCACACTGACTTTAACCAATCTGTTCAAGTCAGGTATCGATTTTACCAACCCTTCCAGGTCGGCTTCCAACATCATCACTTTATAATTCCCACATTAATCAGAGAGAACCTTCTTCACGACCTTTGGCCTGTCCTTTCTGATTATTCTGTATCCACAGTACGGGCATATTATCTTCTTGGCTGTTTTAAGTTCCAACCGTACTTCCTTACCACAATTCAGACATTTATACATGACCTATCACTCCAACTGTTATAAGCATTAGTGTTTGTTATTAAAATGTTTTGCTATTAAAATTATTTTTCATGGGGACTGTAAGCCTTTCCGGCGAACTTCAACCCGCACGAATCACATTCCCAGATACCTGCTGAAAGTCTCTTAACCCTGAGCTTGTAGCAGTCAGGACATTTGTGCTTTTTCTGCGTCCCGACCTTCAGAAGCCTCTGCCTTATCTTCTTTCCGTACCTTGCCCCGTACTTCCCCGTGTATCCAACCTTCTTCGTTGCCATACGTTTCGCCTCCCGCATCTTTTCAATCTATCCAATGCGGGTATCGCTCTTTTCGACCTCCAGATCACGCTACGAGCTTTCTGATTTCCTTGCTCTTCTTGATCGCAAGATCTATCGCTGTATGTACCTCATCCAGTGTCAGTGATCCAATGTCTCCCTTCTGGATAGCGCATATGTTGTCGTCATCCTTCACAGATATGCTGAGTCTCATGTTCTTGGACTTCTCTTCCTCAAGTCCTGGATCCAGTATCATGAACTCTCCCAGCCTGGCGATCGTGATCATTATCGGCTTGAACTTGACAGGAAGCTTCTTACTGGTCTTCTTCTCGTAGTTTATCTTGTCACCCTTCAGTTCAGGGTAATTGGTGTCCCAGAGCGCGGTTATGGCAGCAAGTGCACATGCGTCTATGAGGTTTCCTGAATGGTTGATTATGTGTATATCAACATTCATCATCCAGACCTTCTCTCCCTTCTCTATGCACAGTTTCTTGGTGTCTATGGTTCCTGATTCCCTTATTCCCCTGTCAACCACCCTCGCAAGCTCTATTGCATCCTCTCTTGGCGGTCCTGTCTCGAAATCAGGCGATGCCATCGGGGACAGTTCCGCGCCGACTATCATAACGCCATCATCAGGCTTGTCCGGGTACGGTGTCCCAATGCTCATCTTCACACCTGCTATCACTTCTGTCTTACCTATCTTAACCCTTGCGGATCCCTCTGCTTTCGCAATCGCATTCTTCTCTATAACGATCTCCCTGAAATCATGCATCTTCCTTTTGTCTATTCTCTGTCCCTTGGATGCCAGATTTATCAGGTACTGGTCTTGTAGTATCATTTAATCACCTCTATCTCCTTAATCATTTAACAGCCCATCTTTCCCTCAGGGCCTGCTTCTGCTTCTCGTATACCATCTCACATCCCTTTATTGCGGTATTGAGAAGCTGCTTCATTTCCTTGTTCGGGACGTTGCCATCCATCTGAAGTAGTGTTATCTTCTTAGTCCTTGGCATGTATGCGACAGGAAGATCGCATATGGTCTCTTCCTCTTCCTTGCCTTCAAGGTCCACGTAGTATTCACCACCAACCTTCCCTACAGCAACTGATGAAACAAGATCCTTCATGCTGATTCCAGCGTCAGCCAGAGCAACACTGGCTGCGTTTATTCCGGCTGTCCTTGTTCCTGCATCAGCCTGGATTATGTTTATGTACACGTATATCCCTGCCTTTGGGAATTCCTCGAGGAATAGGGCAGGTTCCAGTGCATTCCTGGTAACCATGCATATTTCAGTGCTCCTTCTTGATGGACCTGGCCTGACCCTTTCTGTTGTGGAGAAAGGTGCCATTGAATAAATCGTCCTGAGGAAGGCCTTGTCAGACAACTGCAGTCTCCTTGGATGTAGTGTAGCTGGTCCATAGATAGCAGCGATTGCCGTCGTCCTCCCCATAGTAACCATGGCAGATCCGTCTGCCTGCTCTATGACGCCTGCCTTTATGGTTGTGGGCCTCAGTTCACTGGGTTTTCTGTTATTTAGCCTTGCCATTCATACCCCCTCCTAAAAGATTTGAAATCTTGTCTGTTAATCCGTCTGTGACAGCATCGTGTTCTATCATTCTTATTGCGTCAACAACGCCATCCTCTTTCTCGCCTTCAAACCAGACCATTCCGTTCTGTCCAATGCTTATCCTGCATCCTGTCCTGTCCTTTATAAGATTTATCATTGATCCTTCCTTTCCTATCAGCCTTGGAACCTTGGCAGGACTCATCTTGGATATCCTTCCTGACCTCATCTTCCTTGCCCTGGAATCCTGCATGGTCAGGTGCACAGAATTGGTGCCGGCATGCGCTATTTTAGCGTATATCAGTTCACCCATTCCGTATATCCTTGACATATCTGTTTTGTTGGTGTCTATGAATTCCCTCACGCCTGATAACGGCAGGAAAGCGTCTGTTAAGGACTTTATGTCAATAACCCATCCGTTTCCCTGGATGTCTACGATCTCTCCCATCACCATGTCTCCTGATCTGGGTATGTAAACGCCTGATAACGGTATCACGGATATGACCCTCCTGTTAACCGATACCAGTCCTAGTTTCTTGGAGAGTATTGAGTCTCCCTCCCTGAAGCAGTTCCTTCCGGGAAGGAAGTCCATGGACTTTATTATCTCATCTCCGGGAATTACGAGTTCCCTGTCCTTTTTCAACATTTTCGCATCGCTTGCTTCGGTTTTGGCCTCTGGTTTTGCTTCCTTCGTTGCCTCAACCCTGATTTCTTTCTTTGGTTCTTCCTTCTTCACTTCATCTTTCATGGTTTTCTTTTCTTCTGTCATACTTTTCACCTCTTAATGTAATCATAATTTGATCATGATTTAATCATGATCTTGAATTGTTTAATTGCATTTATGTATTTATAAATGCCTTATGATCGCTTTCCAGTCTTATCACTTCTCAATAACCTTTACCTCCACCTGCCCTGCTGTCAGTTCATTGAGCTTGCTGTATATGCTTGACTGCATCCCTGCAGGAATCTCTATCATAGCAACCCATGCGTCTGATTTCCACTCCTCCTTCTTGACCTGGGCCAGGTTCCTTATCACAGAGCTCACCTTACCTGCATGCTGCATCGGAACTCTGATCAAGACCTCCACACTCTCGATGCTTATGGGCAGAACCTCCCTGAGCTCCTCAATCACTCCCTTTACCTGCTCTTCAGCTGACTTGAAGGGATCGATCATCACATGGGCCTCCTCCATTGCATTCAGCACCCTCTGCATTGGGTGGGGAAGCTTGGTCTGGGGGTTCACTCCCTGCTTTGAGATTGTATCCGCAATCTGCTTCCTCTTCTCTTCCATCATCTTCCTTCTCTGGTCTGTGGTTAGCTGTATATTCCCTTCCTTCATTATCTGTGCAGCTATCTTCTCAATATCAAGCGTGTGGAAGGCCTTCTGTAGGTCCTCCTCAGGAACCCTTTCACCACTCCTTGCGTCCTTGAACACGTCCCTTACAGCCAGTATGTTGTCTATCGATATCCCTTCACCCCTCTTGAACTTCAGGGCTTTCTCAGAATCCACAAGTATCTCGAAGTGGTTGCCATCCTTCGTAATTCTTGCAACAACAGCGTCTTCAACAGAAACCATACAATCTCCTTATCCGCAGCAATCAGTAATTACTCTCTATTTCTTCGGCTCTTTGAAATTGACTTTCTCAATACCAGACTTCTTTACGATGACTGCCTCTACGTTCTTGGAACTTACGCTCTTCTCTCCGCCCTTCAGTGCCCTGAGAAGCAGCTGGATACCTGCCTTTTCGTCCATTCCTTCCCTGTATCCGGTCACCAGGATTTTCCTTGCCTTTTCTGCGCCTCTTCCTATCACCTGGGCGTTCCACTCTATCATGGTGCCTGATGGTTCTGTTTCGAATAGTGTTGGGCTTGTCTTGTCCACTCCACCCACAAGCAGGCCGACTCCATAAGGCCTGACGCCCGCGTACTGGGTTACCAGGTGTTTCCTGTCGCTTATGTACTTGGTTAATGAAGAAATCGATATTGGTTCACCATATGTTATCATGTTTATCTGTGCCCTGATCCTTGCAATCCCGATCAGGTCTCTTGCGTCAGCAAGTGATCCCGAAGACACAGCCGCTATTGAATCATCTATCTCGTATATTTTTTTGTGGGACTCTGTTACTGCCAGTGGCATTGGTATCCTGACAGATCCCAGCAGCACGCCATTCTTCAGTCTTATTCCGATGGATGTCGTCCCGTTCTTCACCATCTGTCTTGCATACTCTACCTGTAACAGTCTTCCATCCGGCGAGAAGACTACAATGGTCCTGTCATAAGCCATGTAGTTCTGCTGTTGTGGTATTGCCTGCGGCATAATTACCTCCTTAACTCAACTCTCTTAACTTTGTTCCTTATCCAATCATTTATCCAAACATTTAACAATCAAAACCTGCGATTTATTATATATTACTTTGTTATTATATAAACTTTTTCCAGTATCTTGGCCTTTATTATTAAATTTATACGACCCAGGACAATTATTAATATGGCAGATCGCAGTGACATTATCAGGAGAAGACTTCTGCGTGCACGGCGCCAGCCAGCCACAGAGAAGACCGAATCAGCCCCCGCGAAGGCCGAGCCAGTCCCCGCGAGGGCTGTATCGATCCCTGCGAAGGTTGCGCCACCCCAGGCACCAATAAAACAATCCCCTTCCCCACCAACCGCTCCAAAAGCACCAAAAGGAAAGATCGAGAGGGAGAAGAAGCTCATGAAACTTTCCTGTGCAAGGAGGGCGCAATTTCTGAAATACTTCATGGGCCTGATAATACTGGGTGCGGGCGGTTACGTCTACCTTTTCAGGCCGATTGAGTTTGCGGTCGTGTCTGCTTTCGTATCCTTTGATTACATTGCATCAGCACTGGTCCTGCTTGGTATAGTTATTATCCTTTATGCAGAAGCAAAAGGAAGAGGTGCCAACTACTACATAACCCAGTACAGGATCGTGGAGAGCTGGGGCCTGCTCAGAAAAAGGGAACACGGGTTACAGCTGCCTTTGGTTGAAAGCGTGAAGATCCACCAGACCTTTTTCCAGAGGATACTCGGAATAGGTGATGTGGAGTTGAAGACGTCGGGAGGGGATAAACTCAAGATATTGAAAGTGGGTAATCCCTCAAAAGTGGAATCACTGATCCTATCAGAACTTAACAGGAGCGCAGGAGCCAAGACACAGCAGCCAAGGGGGGCATGAAATGCTAGAGATATATATAATCATCCTGGTTATTCTGATTGTGTTTTCAGCCTTTTTCTCAGGAGTCGAGACAGCCCTGATGTCACTCAGCATGGTTAAGGTCAACTCCCTGGTAAAACAGAAAAGGAAAGGTTCAGAAGCTCTGCACAGAATAAAGCAGAACCCACACAAGCTAATCATCACGATCCTGATCGGAAACAATCTTGCCAACATCTGTGCAGCGTCTATTGCAACAGTGGCTTTTACAGAACTGTTCGGTTCAAGCGGCATCGGGATTGCTACAGGAATCATGACTTTCCTGATACTCGTCTTCGGGGAGATAACACCGAAGACATACTCATCACAGAACGCTGAAAGGGTATCCCTCATGGTTGCGCGCCCCATAGAAATATTATCTTATATCCTGTCTCCGATCGTCGGGTTCTTTGAGCTGATATCACGCGTCACGTCAAGATTGCTTGGCTCAAAACAAGAGAAACAGCTCACTGAAGATGAACTGAAGACCATCGTGACCATGGGAAAGGAAGAGGGAATCCTTACCAGAGAAGCTGCTGATATGATGCATAATGTCCTTGAATTCAGGGGAACAAAAGTCACGGAAATAATGACACCAAAGGCGGACATAAAGATGGTTGATGCCGAATCAAGTCTGGATGATGTGATAGATTTTGTTGTAAAAACACCATATTCCAGGTACCCGGTCCACCTCGAGGATAAGAATAAGATCACAGGGATACTGGATGTTGATGATGTGCTGAAGTATACCAGAAAAAAGAAGCTGAGCGTGAAGGTTAAGAGTATTGCAAGACCTGTTTTCTTTGTTCCGGAGTCCAAGGAAATAGACGATCTTCTCACTGAGTTCGAGGGCAAGGAAGTACCTCTTGCGATAGTTGTTGATGAGTATGGTTTTGTTTCTGGTCTTGTGACTGTTGAGGATATCCTGGAGGAGATAGTGGGGGACATCTTTGATAAGAGCAAGAGGACAAGTGTCCACATCAAGAGGATAAACGATAATCTGGTCAGGGTGGATGCAAAGGCCTCTGTTGAGGAGATAAACAAGGTCCTTCACCTTGGCCTCAAGGAAAAGGAGTTCAACACAATCGCAGGATTCATTGAGCACAGGTTAAAGAGAATCCCGGAAAAGGGAGAGAAGATAAAACTGAAAAACATCACAATCGAGATCAACAAAGTCACCAAGCAGGGAATAACAAGCGTGAACATAATCAGATCCTGAGTTCCCGGGCTAAAGGCTTAAAAGACTTTCTGACAAGTCTGGGTTATGGGAAATCACGAGCGTATAGGGAAAGCAATAAAGGATAGAAGAGAATCATTGGGAATTAAGGCAAAAGATATAGATTCTGTTCTAGCCAAAAAATTCGGAATACATCCATTTACAGCCAGATCATATAGGGAGAATGTAGAGAGCGGTCGCATATACGGGACGATAGCTCTCATAGGAAAAAGAGAACGTGGACAGAGATACATGAACAGATTATCTTTCTATATAGGAGAACTTAATTTTAATGAAGCAGATTACACGATTGTAAGAACGAAATTGGCTGACAAGAGGTTTAATTACCCCCTACCGGAATCAGAAGATGACTTCTAGTAACTGCTCATTTAACTATCCTCATAACATAAGGAATAAGCTCATTCTTCTCCAGCTTCACACCTGAAGCGCAGGATTTCTCATCGAACCTGTTCACATTGTTCGGTCTTATCCCGTCGCCTGATACGAGGAAAGGAACCGGATCAGGCGTGTGTCTGTACTTCTTGTATTCGGGCTCGGATTCTGTCCTGTGGTCGCATGTGATTATGAAGACCAGATCCTCCGGGACCTTCAACTTCAGGTTTCCGATCTCCTTGTCGATTCTCTCGATGTATTTCTGCTTCTCCAGGCGCTTGGCCTCGTGCGAAAGGATGTCTGTCGCGTTGATGTGCAGGAACACCAGGTCATACTTCCCTATCGCCTTCTCCACGGCCTCAAACTTTCCCTCAAGGTTGGTGTTCGGCATACCATTCGCCCCCTCCACTTCGATAACGTCCATGCCCAGGAACCTCGATACCCCTTTAGCTATCGGAACCCCTGCCACGCAGCATCCCTTCAGTCCGAATCTCTCACTGAAGCTCTTGGTATCCTTCTTCCTGCCTACGTTCCTCACCATGATCGCGTTGGCTGGAAGCCTTCGCTTTCTGTTTACTGGCTCATCGACCAGGATCTTGTGAACCCTTGACAGGAACTTGTTGAGGACAGATGCAGTGAACTTGCTCTTCCTGTCCCCGTCTCTTGAAAGGACCTGCGGCAGCGGGACGCCGGTTTCGAACGGATCATTCGGAATCACCCTGTCGCTCAGCCCCT
>DAOUYM010000055.1 GCA_030666115.1 Candidatus Aenigmatarchaeota archaeon | reverse complement strand
CTCATGTCAGAATCAGCAAGCGGAACATGCTTTATCATTCCGGATGGACCGTAGGAGACGCCTGAAAAGAAGAAGTAAGAGTTATGGAGCCATGACTGGCCGATCTCTGCCCTGACCTTGTCGAATATGCGTCTAAAGTCGTCTTCTGACCTCAAAGCACCGGATCCCCTTGCATGCACATGTGCCCAGTTTATCACAGGTTCAGTGTCCTTGGTCCTCTTAACTATATCTATAACGTCCTCTATGTTACCGAGCTCATTGACACTTCCTGTGGTTTCGATGCCCATCTTGACTGATGTCCTAAGGCTGGTCATGATCTCATTGATCTTGTAAACCGCAAGCCTGAGTGCCTGATCCTTTGGCATGTTATGGTAGAAGTTCGGGCGTATTATGAAGGTTCTGCAGTCCATTATGGACGCTATGCTGCAGAAGGTCTTCAGCACCCCGTCAGGCTGATCTGTTAATGATGGGTGATGGAGGGCCAGTTCTATGTTGAACTTGTTCGCTATATCACGAATCTTGAGAAGATCACCATAATGTCCCTTGTACAGGTCAGACGCTGAGCTTATCCCTGCGAACAGTTCTTTCGGAAGAACAAATGCCTTGATCCCCACCTTGTACAGGTCCCTGAGCACCTCAAGTACCTGGTTTGTGGTTCTGACAACAGGAATCTTCTTGCTACCGTAGTTGATCCCTATCCTCATCCCCAGCCTTTCCTGTATCTTGAGTACCTTCTTCCGGATGATCGTGTCCATGATCATATATTTATATATGGCGCTGCAAATACAAAAAGGTTTAAAAAGGGGTTTAAACAGCACCACATGCAGTTGCATGCCGGTTGTTTTGGCGGGTGTTTCTCACCGCCACGCTTTCTTTATTAAGAATATGCCTCATAATTAAAGGACGCTTATGAGCGACTTCATAAACGAGTACTTCCTGGCACCTATTCTTCAGAACGGGTGGTACAACCCGATCAACACGATAGTCTACTCTTTATTGCTCATAGCGGGCGTTTACCTTGTGTACAGGATGCTCAAGAGGCTGGATGTTCATATCGATCGATATTTCTTCCTGGCCATCCTTCCCTTCATAATGTGGGGATCCAGCACAAGGGTCCTTCACGATGCAGCCTACGCAGGCGCACTGTCGCCTGGATTGAATATCTTCTACAACTCACCAATATTCCCTACTCCAGGAAGCTACATAATAACATTCGCCCTGGCACTCGCTGTGCTGCTGATATCGCTTCTGATCCAGCGTTTCTCAAGGTTCCAGTACTGGAAGCCGATGTTTGTTATGGGTGTGGTGCTGGTCGCGATCAATTTCCTGATACTTCCCATAGTGAATCCATTCCCCATCTACTTCATACTCGGCATAACCCTGATCTGGGGCGCCGCGTTCTTTGTTCCCAGGTACGTTTTTGCCAGGAAACCACTCTCAAAATACATGCCCTCATTCGGAAAGCTGCTTTCAGCAGAGAACGCGGGCATCCTTACTGCGCATTTCCTGGACGCTACAGCCACTGTGACAGCCCTGTCCCTGTTCGGTTACCTTGAGCAGCACGTGGTGCCCAGGCTATTCTTCCCTCTAATGGGCCCTGCAGCGATGTTCTTCCTCAAGATTGCGGTCGTCCTGCCGGTCCTCTGGATAGTGGACCGCTACGCAGAGGATGGTGACTTCAAGAACTTCCTCAAGATTGTGATCCTGATACTCGGCCTAGCCCCTGGCTTAAGGGACATGATCCGGCTCGGTGCGATGGTTTAGTTCTATTATTCTGTTATCTTTAGGCATCTCTATAGATACTCTAATTAAGTCCCTTTAATTTGACAAAATAACAGGGAAGTATAAATTCTTCCCTGTGCGTCTAACTAGAAGCTATTCCATTCTAAAAACTGTAAAAAAGAAGACCCAAAATGGCAAATAGTATAATAAAGGCATTAAATGTAATATGGTCGCTGTAAATGAATTCTGTTTTCGAGAGAACATTCATATTTGAGATAAAATGTATGTTATCAAACTTAAGCACGTCCTGTTCAATGTTTTCATATGTGTTGCCAGCTCTACAGTAATAGAATTTATATTCGAATCTCAGGAATATCAGGTTAATTATGGCCAGTCCAATCCACCACACACATAACAGGGAAAAACTAGTAATCAGGTCGCCGAGATAATATCCAGCCACGAAAGAGAGTGTTATAATGATCAACCACATTATGGTTTGGAAGAACCCTGTTTTTGAAACAAGAACAGAGGTATCAAATAACCAGAAATCATAAGAACCCCCACTGGGTGGACATGTCTTGTTCATGACTAGAAAAGTCAATCCAATAAAATTGAAGCTAATGAGACCTATGGCAACTTTTTTCCATATACCGGTTTCTGTTAATAGTTGAGGAGTATACATTAATGGTATCAAAATACCCAGAACGAATATAAACACCAGTCCAAAGTTCTTTAATGAGGTTCTGACAACGATCCTGGCCTCTCTGTTTATCTCATTAACATCAGATTCCCCTTCGCTATAAGTACTTAGAATAACATCAAAAGCATAGGAAATAAGAAGTCCTGCTAAAAAGACGCATGATACAAGATAAATCAAAAATATAGTCATTTTCTCCTCCTCAAGGAGTGTAAAAGGGGCCCATATGAGCAGGCCCCTTTATGTGTTCTAAAGAAAAAAGAGGAAGGACAACTTAATGTCCTTCCTAATAAAACGACGGGACCTCCTTTGGCCCATGGCAGTTTTGGGGTTTTATATGGGGAGTTTAAATTGGGGCTTAGTTGACCTTTGTCTGTGGAATCTCCTTACTCTTTATCTGATTCTTTACTGTTTTTTTTCTTCTGATTATTCTCGAATTTTTTCCTATTTTTTATTTTCTCGGGATTCACTTCAGGGTATTCTTGTTCATCTTCAGGAGTTACTTCTGTTTCAGCCTGTTCCACTTCCACTTCTTTCTCTTTAGGAGTTTCCTTTACTTCTTCCCCAGATGATTCTTTAGGGGTTGGCTCGGTTTGCTTCTCTGTTGGAATTTCGGATTCCTCTACCTCAGGTTCTTCTGGCACTTCTTCATCTGCTTTGATCTCGGATTCGGGTATAGTTTCTGGCTTCTCGGGTGATGGAGTGACTAGTGGCTTGGTTGGCGGTGGTTTGGTTGGTTTCTCTGCTGCTGAAGTTTTGGGCCTCCCCATCATACGCAGAATCGAGAGAAAAATCAAGGGAAGGTATCTATCTAAAAATAATAAAAGAGCGAGCGCTAAAGCAATGAGCGCTAACCATAAGTTACGATTGGCTTTGCTGTCTAGATCGTCAATCTTTTCGTCATGTTCATCCAGCCTATAACTGATCGTCCCTTTCTCAGTGTTGTATTCGCCTATAACCCTTTCCAGCTTCCCGACGCTTCCCTTGAGTTTCTCTAAATCAGTATTCGAGGCGTAATATGATTTTCCCGGTACCAGGCCGTCTTTGGGATCGAAAACCAGATTTCCGCACTTATAGATAGCCACGTAAACCTTCTTGCTCGGATCCCATAACATCACTCTACCTTTCTTGATCGTGTCCAATCTCCATTTCGACCTTCCATTACATATTCCTGAGAAGATAATGGACTCGGTTTTCTTTGGCAACTTCTTGAGCTCGAGACCCATTTCCTTTGCCTTCTTCTTGCTGATCTTATTGGAAACGAATAGCTTCGTATATTTCTTCGGGACGTATCTCGGAGTTGAAGGCACCAGTTCTTCAGTGACTGGAGAGATCAGCAGTCCGGTATCCTTGTGGTGGCTTATTCCCTTGTTCTTGTATCTCACCACCACAGTATCTTTCGGTAATGTGACTCTGTAAAACTGGTATGAAAGCGATCCTGGGAACAGTTCCCATCTTGATTGCATATTGAATCGGGTGTCCTTGGTCAGTGTCTCTTCCTTTGACCCTGTTTCTTTTATCCATTCATTACTGATGCGTCCGTTCATGAGCGGGATCTTTCCAAGGTCTAAATCATTGGGCTGGCCCTCTACCACAGCACCGTTGAATAATTTCACAGGTAGTGGCTTTTTCTTCCTGTCCCGTTTCATTAACTTAGTGATATTCCTTTTGTTCTCCAGGATCTCCTTTCTAAACTCCTTTCTAAGTTCCTTTCTAAGCACACTGTGTGAATATTTAACACTTATGTTGGTGTATTCTTCCTGGACTTTCTGCATTTCACCCATACTATCCGTGAATTCCCTGTTTGTCTCCCTGAACTGATCAGAAATCTCTTTCCTGGTCGACGGTGCATTCGGATCATCCTTTGTCCCGTGTTTTGCAAGGAAGAAAATGCGAAGCTTCCGCTTCTTCTTGCCGATCTTGGTGTAGGTGAATTTCCCAACACCTTCAACATCAACAATATATATCTTCTTTCCTTTCTTCAGGAAATCAAGCCACCATTTACCATTCTCGTAGAAGATTATCTCTTCCTTTCTGATCGTTTTCCGGGGCTCTATACCACTGACATCCTTATTTGATACCAATAAAGACACCTTCTTCTCCATCCCTGAGGGAATCTCCCCCTGCTGTAGGGATTCCAGTCTCTTACCAAACACCTCCACTGAAGTGAAGGCGAACAAAAACACAAAAATTGCAATAAAAATCACTCTTTTTTCCATTTTTTCCTCCATTGATTTTTATGGTCTTAAAAACCAGAATATCTTTTCCTGTGAAAAGAATCTATCTAAACCACGGCAAACAATGCTGCCGGGAATATTCTTCTAAAGGGCCTGATTAAACAAGGCCCATGGGTATGCTTATTATTCTTTATGCCAGGACACTTCGAATTCGAATTTCTTAGTGGTTTCAATCATTGTTTCCCCATCTTCACCTCTGTATGCAAGAATATTAATTATAAGCCAATTAGATCCGTTTTCAATTCCCTTTTTCGGTATACAGAATCTGATTTTGTCACAGGATTCCGGGTCCTCGGGTAATTTCACATCATACACATTTGACTCCTTCACAGCACATCCTTCCACAAAGTTCAAAAAGAAAACCAAGTTCACAAAGAAAACCAACTTGAATTTGTCATCAACCCATACAGGAAGTGATTTTCCCGGTACTTGGGTTTTGTGTACCCGGAATAAAATACCCAGACCAAGAACTTCAGAATAGAAATCATGTGCGGTCCTCCAACCATCTTTGTCCACCAAAGGAATTGCAAAC
>DAOUYM010000006.1 GCA_030666115.1 Candidatus Aenigmatarchaeota archaeon | reverse complement strand
CTTTCTCTACAGTGGCTTCCCATTCCTTCATGTAGGAGTCATTCATGTACAGAGCATCACTTGACATAATCTATAAATTATATAATATGATATATAAACCTATGATCCAAACCGACGAGTTTAGAGAGGTAGCGGTTCAGGCGGCTAAGCAGACTGGGAAAGTGATAAAGGAGAACTTCGGCCAGGTCAGGGACGTCAGGATAAAGCATGGCAACTGGAAGGACCTGGTAACCAACATTGACATGAAGACCAATGAAATGATCCTTAAGATACTGAAGGAGAAGTTTCCTGACCACAGCATAATATCAGAGGAAGCGAAGCCGGTGGAGGGGAACGATTATGTCTGGTATGTGGACCCGCTGGACGGAACAACCAACTACACCATGGCAATGCCCTTCTCAGCAACCTGTATAGGATTGATGTTCAAGGGCAAACCGGTTCTTGGTGTGGTATACAACCCGATGATAGACGAGATGTTCATAGGAGAGGACGGGAAGGGAGCGACACTCAACGGAAAGGAAATCAGGATTTCAGGAAACAATGAACTGAAGAAAACCATAGTTACGTTTTGTCACCTGGACAACGAGGATAACGTCAGGATCATTGAAGGGATGTTCAGTTACTTCAAGAACAATGCCAGGGACTTTAGGAAACTGGGTGCAGGCAACCTTGAGATATGCTACGTGGGGTGTGGCAGGAACGACGTCTACATAAGGCCGGATAACATAGTACCACATGATATTGTTCCGAGTTATGTAATTGCCAAGGAGGCTGGTGCCAGGATAACAGACTGGAAAGGTAACACATGGACACTGGAATCAAAGAACATACTGGTAACCAACGGGACCAGACTGCATGAAGAGATGATAGGTATCATCGATCGTCTTGGTGGTAAGAAGAGTTGAATAATAAAACAAGTAAATAAATAAAAACAAAGCTATCATGTTCTGAAAGACTTTCGGTTTGTTATGGTTGTTATGGTGTGTTGAATTAGTTTATCTTCGCCTTGCAGTTTTCCTCTTTGCTGTTGTTTTTCGTGCTGCGGACCTCTTTGCAGTCGTCCTTCGTGCTGCTGTTCTCCTGACGGCTGTTTTTCGTGCTGGGGATCTTTTGGCTGTTGCTCTTCGTGCTGTTGTTCTCCTAGCCGCCGTCTTCCTCTTTGCAGTTGACTTCTTTGCGGTCCTTCTTGCAGTTGATCTTCGGGCTGTTGCCCTTTTTTTTACTACCATACTATCGATTAATACTTGTCGCTACTCAAATAAAAAGTTTTTAAGATTGCAAGAACTAAATAAACCAATTAAAACGAATTTAGTGATTTTATGGACAAGGAAGTACTGGAGAAATACAGGAAGGCAGGAAGGATCAATGCAGAGGTGAGGAAGGAAATCCAGAAGATACTGAAGCCAGGACTTAAGATACTGGACCTGGCGAACAGGGTGGATGATCTGATAGAGAAGAAGGGAGCCAGGCCCGCGTTTCCTGTGAACATCTCGATAAACGATGTTGCTGCACACTACACCCCAGCCGTTAACGATGCGACTAAGATTGGTGAGGGGGATCTGGTTAAGATTGATATCGGGACGCATATTGATGGTTACATAGGTGATATGGCCTTCACCTATTGCTCGCAGCCCAGCCACCTGATCACTGCATCAGAGAAGGTCCTGGAGAAAGCGATAAAGATCATAAAACCCGGTGTTTCTGTGTCTGAGATTGGGACAGTGATCGAGGAGACAGCCAAGGCACAGGACGTGGGCGTCATTGTTAACCTGACAGGACATACACTCGATAAGTTCGTGTTCCATGGGCCACCATCCATACTCAACATTAAGAACGATATACAGCACAAGTTCAAGGAAGGCGACGTGATAGCGCTGGAGCCGTTCATAACAGAGAGCAACGGCCAGATCAAGAACTCAGGGACAGTCGAGATATACAGGTACATGATGGACAGGCCGGTACGGCTGACAGAAGCGAGGAACATACTGAAGCTGGCGAGGGATGAGTATCACTCCCTGCCGTTCGCGAAGCGGTGGCTGTACAAGAAGTTCTCACCAATCAAGGTCTCGCTTGCTATTCGGCAACTCAGGATGGTTGAGGCACTGGAGGAGTATCCTGTCCTCAAGGAGATCGAGGGCAAACCGATCGCCCAGTCAGAGCACACCATCATAGTCCAGGACAAGCCAATCGTTACGACCAGACTGTCTGATGATTAGTTTGTTTTTTAAGAATTGGGGACAATTATATTCATGAGGGTTTTGTTGTTAGGGATAGCTGTTTTTGCGTTGTTAGTGCTTTTACTCGGACCAATACAGCTGTTGGATGCTGCACCAGTGCAGGACGATGATAATGGGCTGTGGGCGTACAACTTCAGTGACTCTTCGGGCGTTTCCAGCAGTGATGATGTGACGATCAGTAACGGGAACCTTACGCTTGGGAATGCGTCTGGCGGGTCTGATCCTCCCTACAATGTTTCTGGATATATAATAACTACCAGCATAATGCCGCTGAGTGTTGCTGAGTGGGGTAACATAACATTCAATGCGACTGTGCCTGACAACACATCCATAAGGATTCAGGTTCTTGATGAGGGGGATGTTCTGTATCCTGACAGCAGGCTTACAGGTAACACGAACGGCTTCAGCACGTCACCAATCAACCTGAGCGAACTCCATGTCGACCTCACAGCAGGAACCAATACAGCCAAGTTTGGCCGCCTAAGAATAAAGGTCACCCTCAACACAACCAACACAAGTGTCACACCTGTACTTAACGACCTTAACCTTTCCTGGGTAGTTAGTAGAGGTGAGATAGACAACTCATCGCTTGCCAACACATCATGGCCCACGACCAGTATTGATACTGAAGGAACAGGTCACACTCCTTATTACATGGATCCCCAGTATCCGGCAATTCGCTGGGTAAGGAACATGGGAACATCTGCTAGTGGGTTCTTTACCAGGGGAGAAAGTGATGTTATATTCTTCAATCTGCATGGATCTGTGCCTCCAGGGAGCAGTTTTGGTGACGGGAAGCTTATGGCATTAAACCGCACTAATGGTGAGACTATATGGGAAAGGACGATTTCCGGGTGGCCTTATTCAACCGATTGCCACGCACTTACACAGAACGGAACCATTTACATAAATGATATTTACAATGACGTTCTTATCGCATACAACGGTACTGACGGGAGTTTGAAATGGACATACCAGTTTTCTGTTGGCCACTCAAATGAGCACGTCGTGATAGGTGATGATGGAACACTGTTCATAACCAGGTACAATGGTGATTTCACGGCTTATGCTTTCTACCCGAACGGAACAGTCAAATGGAATACTACTGTTGATCCCGGAACAGTCTATGTAACCGTTGGTTTTATGTCATTAAACAACGGGACCGTTTACCTCGGATCATCAACCATCGATGGTTCGTATAATCACATTGATCTCGGAAAGCTTTACGCATTGAACGAGACTAACGGTTCTATCATATGGGAATATCCAACCGGAAACATAGCGGGTGCACGGTACTCTCCTGTGATAGACTCTGACGGAACAATATACACTGCACATTATTCAACTAATGGTACAATAGAAAAGAAAATATATGCCATCCATCCGAATGGGACACTAAAATGGAACAGGAGCGTCGGCATTACCAATGAGTCCTGGTATAAGCTTATCCTCAGGCCAGATGGGATATTACTGGCCGATCGCGTGCAACCATATCCCTCAAGGAATATGTGGTTGGAAGCCATCAACACCTCAAACGGATCACTGGTATGGTCAGGTGATGTTTATGTTGCAAACAGTCTTTCAGAATTCTCAGACGGACTGAACGGAATCTATTCTACTATAGAATTCCTTGATATGACTAACTTCACATACGCCAACAGTTATCTTTATTACCATGATTCAGAAAACAACCAGAAATGGAGAATTCACGGCTACGATAGAGCTCTTGATAATTTGATGCAGGACGAGGACGGGAGGGTTTACGCGAACCACTTTTACAGGAACGCTTCTTTGGATAAGATTTTCTCTATCTATCCGTGGACCCTGTCCGGATCATCCGACCCGTCTAACCCATATCATCCAGGCAAGCAGATAACCTTCACTGCCAACACCTCCATGCAGCCCACGAACCTCCTTACAGGAGACGCCAACAAAATACAGGTGTACGTGGATAACAACGATAAAGTACTGTTAAGCTACAGCAGCACAGCTGACAACAACGATACCATATGGACAGCATCATACGTGATTCCATATGACATGGCCCTGGGAAACCACACCTACACAGTAGAGGCAAGTGCTGCCGGGATAGAGACAGATATATTCGTGTATTTCGATTCTGCTGCACAGGATTCAAACAACACAGGAATCAATGATACCGGAAGCTTCTATGTTACAGCCTGCTCATCTGACGCGGACTGCTCGCCAAGGTACTGCGTCCATGGGATATGCAGAACGAGCAAGCCGTGGTGCGGGGACAGCCATTGTGATTCAGGGGAGTTCTGTTATTCGTGTCCTGGTGACTGCGGGATTTGCTTTGGTGGAGGAAGCCCGGGTGGTGGAGCCCCGCCACCAAGCACACCGGATGAGAATGACACGGATGATGGAGATGATGGGACAGGTTCAGGAGCGGGACCATCTTGCGGGGACGGGTTGTGTGGTGATGGAGAGACACGCGAGAGTTGTCCTGATGATTGTGAGGAACCTGTTGAGGTTCCTGTGGCCGGGAATGGAACACACGAAGAACAAGAGGGGACCCAGCCAGAACTGGTTCTGTTATTCGATGAACTGTTTTTTGACTGGTTTGGGTTGGTCCTGTTGTTTATACTGGCATTGATACTGATGGTGCTTGCACACAAGGAGATGTTATGAGTATGAAAGAGTTTTCACATCGCGTTCTGAATGCGTGCAGCAGGATCCCAAAGGGGAAGGTCACGACTTATGTGGAGATTGCCAGGTCGCTGGGGAAGCCGAAAGCGAGCAGGGCGGTTGGTCAGGCACTTAAGAGGAACCCGGATGCACCAAGAATCCCATGCCATCGGGTCGTGAAATCGGATGGTGGTGTTGGGGGATATGGGGGAGCGGATAAGAAAGGAATAGAGAAGAAGATAAGACTGCTCCGGAAAGAGAATGTTGTGGTGGATAAAAGGAAAATAGAAATTAAGAATTATTTCTATCGGCTTTAATATGTTAACAAATAATGAATCAATATGGTGAAGATTAGAAGAGGGAACAAGAAAGATGTTCGAAACTATCTGAGAATACAACTTGAAGCTTTTCCAATGGAAGACGCAGAACGGCATAAGAAATATTTTAAACAAAAAATTGAAAGGAAGGAAGTGTTTGTGCTCGAATCCAATAACAAATATATAGGGCATCTAACCTATTCAAAATTTATTTCACCACCGTTCACAAACTCTTTGTATATTGAGGAATTCTCTATCCAAAAGGAATTTAGAAAGAAAGGATATGGAATGTTAATGCTCTCCCGGTTAGTTAAAGAAACCGAAAGGGTAAACTTTGACAGGATTCTACTTGATACATGGAACGATCCAAAAAATAAAGGAATAAAGTTCTACAAAAAGCATGGTTTCAAACAGGTAGGAAAAATAAAAACTAAAACAGGGAATGAATTGATATTTGAACTATTAATTAAGAATTGGAAATAGTATATGTTCCTGATAGCTTCTGTTTTCTAGGACCATAGGTTCGGGTACTCAAGATCGGATTCCACGACCAGTCCGAACTCAGAGAATATGGTAAGGCAGCTCGGGCACCGGAATACCTGTGGATCTTTGTGCCAATCCTTCCCGGATGTTCCGCAGAGTGGACATCTGTTTTGCATGAAAATCAACCATAAGAGATTTAATAACTATAATATGTCGCAGAGTATTTAAATGGTTATCCGGATGGTTATCATCAGAATTTAAAGAGTTTTTGCTCTAACTGATGAATATATAAATATGTTATTACTCTATGGTAAATATGATAGACAAAAAACCGATTATTAATAGAATTCAATATGCCAGAGATCACATGCCTTTCATGCCAGAATATCTTAAAGAATTTAGTGATTATACCGGTATAACTGATTCGAAAAAAATTGAAGAAGAAGGAAAAGATCGAGGAAGAGGTCTTGAAATATCTATGGAATTTATGGAGAGACTACCATTCTATACATTAGAAGAAGCACTAATAGAATTCAAACCGTTATATCTAGGTCATAATTCTGATATAATCATTGCTTTACCATTTGAACAAGTAGTAACTGAATTAAATGCTCACAAAAATCCAGAAGAAATTAAGGTTTGTGAAGATGATCGCTATAAAGATATTTTAGGTATTATATATAGAAGAGGGGTAACATTATATGATCCTGATCAACATACTTTTATTTCAGACGAAACCGTCACTTTCCCCTCCCTATTCCATAAATTTATAGAATATTTGTTTAATTTAGAAAGTGGCACTTTTGGAACAGAAATTATTCAAGCAGGTAAAGGTGCTCGTCTAAATAGCAGAAGTAGGCTTAGTAAATTTATGCACAGTCTGGTTGAGAGAGAAATTCCAACAATAGTTAATAAAGCAGGTCTTAAAAGACATTCTCTGGGAGATGAAGAATATTATAAGAATATGCTATATCTAATCAATGGCATAAAAATATAAGGTCGGAGTGAAAATTTCACTCATCATAGAATTACTGGTGGTTCACTGATTGATCACATGTATCTTCAGTTCCTGTGCCTTCTTTATGATATCATCCCTCTTCCTTCTTCCCACTGTCGAGGATATTAGGGCAGCATCCTTATGGGGATCCATCCTCTCAAGGTCCTTTGGTGTGGATATCCTTATCTCAACGTATCCGGTCCTGGTCAGACCTCTGACGGATTTCGGAGAACCATAACCAGGGCTCGGCCTCTTTCCTTTTGCTTTCTCGCCCTTTCTCAGCTTTGAGTGCCGTCCTTTTGGCCTTCTCCATGACTTCTTGAGCTTTACCATTCTGTATCCTTCCTGCCTCTTGAAGCTGGGCTTCTTTTTCTTGACCTTCTTCCTCTTGCCGAGGGTTGTCCTGAATTCCTTCCTGACATTGCTCTCCCCTGGCCTGGTTATTGATGATGCTATCTTGGTCCTGGTCTTCCTTTCGCCCTTCCTTGGCTTCCCGGTCTTTACCGCTTCACTTTTCTTGTCATCCTTTTTCCTTTGTCTTTCTTGTCCTTTCCTTTATCTTTGTCTTCTTTGCTCATTCCTTACCTCCGCCTTCTTTTCTCTCTGATTTGTCTGAATCCTTCTCCTCGATGGGATGGCACTTCTGAACCAGATGGCAGCCATCCTGGAAGACCCGCCTGTCGTAGCCCTTGACCTTGCAGATGAGTTCTATGTTGGCTGCTGTCTGTCCCACTTCTTCCTTGTTTATTCCAGTAACTATGATATCGTCCTTCCTGGCCTCGACCTTTACGTCACCCTTTATCCTGGTCACTCTCTCGTTCCTCTCTCCCATGAAGTTCTGAATCACGATCCTGGTTCCATCAACATTGAACTTGACAGGGAAATGTGAATAGACCATCTTTAATCTGGCCTCCCAGCCCACTGTAACACCAGTGATCATGTTGTTTATGTGGGCTCCCCATGTCCCGGACATGGCTTTATCCTTCCTCCTCTCGGTTATTGATGTTACGGTAACTGTCTTTTCCCCGATGTCCAGCTTTACTCCCCTGACTGACTTTTTCAGCTCTCCTTTTGGTCCCTTTACCAGGATGCTTCCATCCTGCTTCTCGACTGTCACCCCGTCAGGGATGTCAATTGTTTTCTTCATGAAATCTCCTCTTTCCCTTTGAATGCCTTCTAATATGTTAACTTTGAGAGAATTTAACCATAAATGATATAAATTGTTTTCTATTTCTTCTTAGCGGGCTTTTTCGTGGATTTTGTGGGTTTTGTGGGTTTTGCTGTCTTCCCGGGCTTCTTGGCTACTGTCTTGGACCGGGCCGGCTTTGCTGACTTTTCATCTGCTCCGGGCAGCCTGCCCACCAGGGTGAATGCGCCTGTTCCTATCGGGGCCACCTGGTTCATCATTATGTTCTCTATCGTTCCCCTGAGATTGTCCTTCTCTCCCTTTATGGCCGCTGCTGTAAGGTGTTTCTTGGTCTCCTCGAAGGATGCCCTCACAAGGACAGAGGCCTTCTGGCCGGATATACCGTAACGACCGATAGCGCGAATATTGCCCTCGACTGTCATGAGGTCTGCCAGGAGCATTATGTACCTCACATCAACACCAAGACCCTGCTCCTCCATCGTGTACTTGGCCTGGTTTATTATCACACTCCTCGCTGCCTCTATTCCAAGAACATCAAGCACCTCAAATATATTGTTGCTTATGGTCCTGGTGAAATCAACTCCCTCTATATCATAAACCTTCTTGAGATTGGAACCCAGTGTGTTGATTATCCACTCACCGCCTTCCTTGGTAACTACTACCTGGGATATTCCCCTTATGCCCTTGACATGGGACTCCAGGACAGAGTACTTGAGCTTGTGCAGATTCTTCAGGTCCACCTTCTTCGGGCTCACGATCAGGTAGTCGCCCTCAATCTTGCTGTCGGTGTTCCTTATCTTGATGGACTTGGCAACCTTCTCTGGTGGAAGTTCCAGTGCAGCAAGCTTCCTGAGATCCAGCCTGCACCTTATCTGCACCTCTGTCAGGTCAGTGGTTGTGGATAGTATGACGTCCTTTGCCTTGACTTCCCTTACGTTCTCTGCTATCTTCTTCACGCTGTCAACGTTCTGGTGGTCCTTTTCCATGTACACTGTCATTGTGGGGGTTCTTGGCTCCTTTCTTGCATCGAATATCTCCAGCATCCTTGGCAGGCCGAGGGTTACCTGTATTCCTGCAGTACCTGCGAAGTGGTATGTCCTCATGGTGTTGTGCGTAACAATCCCGTCAAAGGTCGTGAAGGTTTCTGTCCCCGGAACAGTGAAATCATAAACGTATCTGCTACTCGGTCTTACCCTGTTTATTGCAGTTATCTCATCCCACACAACATCAGATCCTGCCATTGTTTTCAAGGTATCCAGTTCTTTCTTTATATCAATGCCTTTTTGTGAAGAAATGAGCCCAAAGTTCTTGATGTGCTTTCTTAGGATCGTTCTACCTATTTTTTGTCTTTTTGTGAAGCTGTTCACCGTTCTGGAGGGAAGGCCCAGCTTCTTACATATGTCAAGCATCGTGTCATCAAAACCACTGATCATGTCAACGAAATCCTGATACCTGTCACTGTTCTTATCAAAAAGCAGGCACAGTTCATCAAGTCTCCTGGATTTCGGTTCCACTGCAAATCCTATCTCTTTCCTGAAAATCTCAGAATACTTGTACGGTATGGAAAGGGAATTCTCTTTCCCTTTATGCTTTCTGGCAAATATACCAAACCTTGCCAGAAGCAAAGCTATCCCATCTATCAGGTCCTCAGAACGGGATGATATCCTTATGACCCTCCTGTCAACACTTACGTTTCCGTCACCGTCAAAGTAACCGGAGAGCAGGCCTGAGACAAAATCCCTGCGGGCGCTATAGGCGAATTCCGGAACATTCTTCAATGCGGATCCTGTACCGCACGTGAATCTCATCAGTTTCGAAAGCTGCTTTGAGTTTATCCTTATGTCATGGGAGAGCCCGAATCCTCTCGGATTGTCATACTCGTTAAAACCGAATCCGAACGATCCGGCAAAGTCCCTTATTCTTGAAAGGAACACGGGATTGGTGTTTGAGAAGGACACGTAGAACTCCGTGGCGTTTCCCTCGGCAAGGTAGGCCCCGAACATCCATCCAAGCTCTCTGTTCAGGTCCAGTGTTTCCGGAAGCTGCTTCTTGGCGAATTTCTGATCTCCCAGGAACTCCTTTGTCATTAGATGCTGCACACAATTCTCCGGGAGGAACATCATTGACGGTATCCTGTCACCGGGATTGAAGTCCTTTCCTGAAACCGGTATTATTCTGTTTCCCTTTCTTGTCATAAACGAGTGGGAATCCGTGGCCACGATCTTTCTCCCGGACATGGTTCTCAGCTCCAGCATTGTTTCAGGCGCTTCATGCCTGCTTATCTCCCTGACATTCATCCATTTTATTTTTTCATCACTGTCCAGTCCCGGGACATATACATCCATGCCAGAAATATCACAGACCTCCCAGTTATCTTGTTCCCTTCTTCCGAATTTATCTATGATCATATCCGCGAACTCACCGATCCTATGTATTCTGATAACCCCGTTATGTTTCAGAATCACCTTCTCATCACCATCAACCGACATCTGTGTAGCGGGTTCTGACAGGGACTGTGCAGCAACCACACCAACCGGTTCTTCAGGATCGTAGGATGACCTGGCATACAGGTCCTTGACTACCTCGATTATCTTCTTCTTCTTATCCTCGGATACCCTGTGGTGGCTGAAGTAGGCCTCCATGTCTTCCCTTACACTCTGCGGCAAACTCTCCATGTGTTTTCCTCCAATCATTTCCTTATCATCCGAAACTTAACCCACGATTCCCTTGAGCTGGGTCTCTATGAACTCCTTCCAGTCAACAGTACCCCAGTCTGATTTGGACGGGTCTATCTTGTCCTCACCAGCAGCGAACTGCACTATCTGATTGTGGGCGTTCCTTACGGTTCCGTCGTGATGGACCTTGAGGTCCTGCAGTGCGTTCACCAGTCTCCTCTGCATGTAACCTGATTTCCTTGTACGCAGGGACTTATCCATAAGGCCCTCTCTTCCGTTCATGATGTTCCAGAACAGCTCAAACGGCGTCAGTCCGTCCTTGAATCCTCTTTTAACAAAACCATGAGAACCTGGCGACAGGTCATGAGGCACTATGTGAGGGAGGGTCCTGTTCAGGTAACCCCTCTTTATCCTCTTGCCCAGTATGGTCTCCTGTCCCACAACAGCTGCCATCTGTGTCGTGTTTATCAGGGATCCCTTTGCACCAGCAGTGAACATGACTGATATGTCACTCTTCTTCATGCTCTTCCCGACCACATCACCTACCCTGCTAACACCCGAAGCCAGCACGTTCATTATCTGCGCCTCAAGTGATTCCTCAGGTGTCATTCCGGGGAGTATCTTAAGTTCCTTCTTGTTGTACTGGTTTATCAGCTTGTGTGACTCCTTGACCGAGTCTTCTATCTCTTCCTTTATCGTCTTGTGAGCCTGCTCCGGGAGATCAAGGTCGGATATGCCGAGTGAGAATCCTCTCTTCATGAGCATTGACACTCCAATCCTTCCGTAGTTGTTTATGAAATCCATTATCTCATCATTGCTGACAATCCTGTGAAGCCTTCCTATTATCTTGCCCTTCTCTGCACCAACCCCTGTCTTGTCTATGACGCCTCTCTTCAGTTCTCCCTTCTCTATTGTAACCCAGCAGTCGTATGGGCAGTCACGCTTCTTGCAGTCATCACATTTCCTGCATGCATGTGCCTTGAACTCTATGTTGAGGTTCTTGGGAAGAAGTACGCTGAATATCTCCTTTCCTGTGAACTTCTCCTTATCTGGAAGATCCACGTCTATCCCGGAATCAGCAAACAGCTGGGAAGCCTCTTCCTTGGTGAAGGATGCTCCCTTGCTGGTAAGCAGGTACACACCGGATATCTGGTCCAGGTCAAGTCCTATTATCGGACCACCGAACTTCGGGGAAATTATATTGTGCTTGACATCCATCAGGAAGTCAGCCTCGACCCTTGCCTCCTGTGTCTGCAGTACGTGGAGGTTCATTTCGTCACCATCAAAATCAGCGTTGTATGGGGGACAGGAAGAAGGGTTCATCCTGAAAGTCTTATAAGGCATCACCTTAACCCTGTGGGCCATTATGGAAACTCTGTGAAGTGAAGGCTGCCTGTTGAAGAGGGCGATGTCACCGTCACGGAGCTGTCTCTCAGCAATCCAGTCAGGACCTATGCTGGTCAGCAGATCCTTCTTGTTCTCAAGCGTGACCTTTATCCTCCTGCCGTCAGGTCTCACAACGTAGTTGACCTTCTCGGACTTGAACAGATCCTTGATTCCCCTGATGTTGATATCAGTAACATATTCCGGTATGGTGAGCTCTGTGGCTACCGGAACCGGTACACCGACCTCGTTTATCGAAATCTTTGGGTCCGGTGAGATTACTGTCCTTGCAGAGAAATTGACTCTCTTTCCCAGGAGGTTTCCTCTTATCCTTCCCTCCTTGGCCTTGAGCCTCTGGACCAGTCCCTTGAGCGGCCTTCCTGACCTGTGCCTTGCCAGGGGGATACCAGTAAGCTCGTTATCGAAGTAAGTGGATATGTGGTACTGGACCAGCTCCCAGAGATCGTTCAGTATGAACTCAGGGGCACCGATGTCAACATTCTCCTTTAGTGACTGGTTTATCCTTACCACATCAACCAGTTTGTGGGTCAGGTCGTCTTCTGATCTCTCCCCGCTCTCCAGTGTTATGCTGGGCCGCATGGTTACCGGAGGTATCGGGAACAACGTGAGTATGAGCCATTCCGGACGCCCTCCCCTGAAACCAATCTTCTTCAGGTCCCTTTCAGGGATCTTCTCGAACCTCTCCCTTATCATCTCAGGGTTTAGTTCGTTTTTGTCCTCGTAATAGGTGTATGGCTTCACGAAAAGAATTTTTTTCTGCTGTCCCCTGCAGTGCGGGCATCTTGATGGAATGGTCTTCTTGTCAGCGGTCTTCTTCTTTTTCTTTGCTGCATCCCCCTCTGGTGCTACTGTTAGTATCCTTCCGCACTTCCTGCAGGTTATCTTAAGGATCTGGTAGATGGTCTTTACGTAAAGGACATTGATCACTGGCTTGGCCAGCTCCAGATATCCGAAGTGCCCCATGCACTCCCCTATTCCGCCACCACACGTCCTGCAGTGCAGACCAGGGTCTATCACACCCAGCCTTGGATCCATCACCCCTCCCTCGACAGGGTAACCATCAGCGTCGTAAAGGTCCGAGCTGACAACCCTTACCCTTGCCAGTATCTTTACCTGCTGGGGTGACATTATCCCGAACACAATATCTGAAATCTTTGAAGTCATAATCATACCTCCTGTGTGCCGAGCTTTGGGTATATCCCCATGGATTTCAGCTCGTCAAGTGTCAGTTTGAATGCATAGGAAGTCTCAACCCATGCCACCTCGGAGTCCTTGCACATACCACAGTAGCTCCTGTTCTTTACCTTATCGTGTATCGCAACCAGGCCGCACTTGTTGCATATCGGAATCATGGTCTTGTCTGAATCGAACCTCTCCTTAAGAGCAAGCACAGCACCGTGTCCTACCAGGCACTGCTGCTCCATCTCTCCCAGCCTAAGTCCGCCTCTCTTTGCCCTTCCCTCTGTTGGCTGCTTGGTGAGAAGCGTTACAGGGCCCCTTGACCTTGCATGTATCTTGTCAGTAACCATGTGGTCAAGCTTCATGTAGTAGGTCAGGCCTGTGAATATCATCACGTCGTACTTGGTTCCCTTCTTCCCGTCATAGAGAGCCTGCTTCCCGTCGTCCCTGAAACCAAGGCTTTTCATAGTCTTCCTTATATCGTCCTCCCTGACGTGGCTGAATGCAGATGCATCCATGTCCTTTCCTGCAAGTGCACCCATCTTGCCCGAGAGCAGCTCAAGCAGCTGTCCTATCGTCATCCTGGATGGGATTGCATGCGGGTTGAATATCAGGTCAGGGATAATCCCTTCTGAAGAGAACGGCATGTCTTCCTGCGGAACCAGCAGGGATATCACTCCCTTCTGCCCGTGCCTGGATGCCAGCTTGTCCCCGACATCAAGTATCCTCTGGTCCCTTATCCTGACCTTTATCAGCTGGTCAGCGTCGGTTGTCTCTGAAATCAGAACATCATCAACCATCCCTTCTTCACCATACCTGACCGTAACAGAGGTCTCCCTCCTGTTCTCTATGTCAGAAGCGAAGTCTTCTGATGAAAGGAATCTTAACGGAGAGACCTTACCGACCATCACTGAATCGGATTTCACGTGTATCTCCGGGTTTATTATCCCATCTGCTGCCAGGTCAGCGTAAGCGTCCTCGCCCAGGTACCCCTTTATGCCGGGTTCCGGTACTGTTATCTCGTCTTCCTGTCCTCCCCAGTACTTCTTCTTTATGGTCTCGTAGGTTCTGAAGTACAATGACCTGAACAATCCTCTCTGGATTGAGGACTTGTTCATCACTATAGCATCGTTAAGGTTGTATCCGTCATGGCACATTATCGCAACAACGACATTCTGCCCTTCCGGGTACTCGTCCAGTATGTCGCTTATGTTTGTCCTGACCAGGGGAGCCTGTGGATAAGATAGAATATTGAACTTGGTGTCTGCCCTCACCGGGAAGTTGCTTGACATGAGTCCGATGGCCTGACCCACCATCTTTGCACCGTAGTTTATCCTGTCACCTCTGTTGTACTCCGGATAGGGTATCAGGGCTGCTGACGTCCCCAGGATTATCATTGGATCTATCTCAAGATGGGTGTGGTTCTTGGTAACGTTCTCTTCCCTGAGTGCAATGAGCGTGTTCTCCTCTTCCTCAGCATCCAGGTACTCGATTATTCCGTGCTGTATCAGGTATGACCAGCTTATCTCTCCCTTGTCCAGCTTCCTGAGCAGCTTCTCACTGAGCTTGGGCTTTCCGTTCTCGACTATTATGAGCGGTCTCCTTGTCCTTCCGTGGCTGGTGTTTATCCTTATCTCACCGAACTCCGGGTGGTAGGCAACGTTGAGCTGGTGAGAAATCAGTCCCATCCTCCTCTTCTTTCTGAGGTTATCCACGAAGCTTTCCGGGTGCTTGATCTCTGATATTATCCTGCCATTGAAATAGACATCGAACTTGCTCTTGGCAAACGGATCCCTCTTGACGCTCTCCTCAACCATGACCTTGCCTGTGGCCTGGGACACTGCCATGTGCTTCGGTTCCCTGTGCCTGACCGGCGCCTTGGCTGGGTGTTTGGCTGGGTGTTTGGCTGGTTTGTGTTTCCTGGTGACTGGCCTGGCTGGCGGCCTGGCTACTGGCTTGGTTGGTTTCTTGGCTGGCCTCTTCGCTGGCTTCTTCGCTACCTTGCTGGTAGGCTTTCCCTTTGGGGCTGTTGTCTTTTTTGTCATTCTATCATCATCCTGATTTTATCATCCTGATTTTATCATCCTGACTCTATTATCTTGCTTATCCTCTCGTTCTCCTTTTCAGAAAGACCCGGTGTTATCTCAGATGTTATTGCCAGATGCTTCCTCAGTCCTATGCTTGAACCTTCAGGTGTCTCAGCAGGATCCAGTCTTCCCCACTCGGTTGGGTGGATCTGCCTGGCCTTGAAGTGTTCCTGTGTCGAAGTAAGCGGTGATATTATGGATCTTAAATGGGAGATGGTCTTTACGTAGGAGCTCCTGTCGAGCCTCTGTGAAACTCCTGTCCTGCCGCCTATCCAGTTACCGGTCGCGAGTGAGGACAGAACCTGCTTGGTCACGGCATTGGCCTCTATGATTCCCTGCATGGACGGCTTCTTCCCTCTCTTGACCAGCTTCTGGTAATTGTAGTTCATCTTGGCCAGAAGTCCCCATCTTCCAAGCATTATGGACCTGAACAGCTGGCCCATCAGCTCGCCTGACATGAGCAGCCTCTTGTTGGAGTAATGATCAATGTCGTCCTGTGGTATCATACCCATTGCAAGCATAACAGTCTTCTTTATGATCCTTGCGATCACCCGTGCCTTCTCCAGCCTGTCCTTGGTTTCCTGGCCTATGTGCGGAAGGAGGTACCTGTCCAGTATCTGGTTGACCCTCTCCAGCCTGTAGTCTTCGGAAACCCTCAGCTTCCTTCCCACGTTGTCTATAGCCTCCTTTGTGTCAGCAACATCACACTGGTAAAGGTTGATATAAAGTTCATTCAGTATCCTTGGATCATCAGAAATAGAATCGCAGATTTGCTTGTCGGTCTCCAGACCGAGAGCCTTGAGGAGAACAATGATAGAGAGTTTCCTTATATTGGCAAAGGAGATGGTTATATCGCCATCAGGCTTCCTCTCCACTATATGCCTCTGCTTAAAGCCTGATCTCTCTGAGTTTATCCTGACAGAGACTGTCTCATCATCTATCTCAAATATCGGCTTGTTGGGTGTTATCTCCTCTATGAGGACCAGCACCCTCTCTGTTCCGTTAACTATGAAGTAACCGCCCGGATCCTTTGAATCCTCTCCGTTCTGTATCAGTTCCTTTTCTGAGTGGCCATGGGTTGAGCAGAGCTTTGATTTGACCATTATCGGGAGGTCGCCTATATGCACCCTTTCCGGCTTCTCCTGTATGCCATTCACTATTGGTGTTATGTCAACAAAAACCGGTGCAGAATACGTGAGGTTCCTGACCCTTGCCTCGTTCGGGTATATCTGCCTGGTTGATCCGTCTGCTTCCTTTACAACAGGCCTGCCTATGTTAACTTTCCCGAACTTCATCTTCATGTCACCGAGCTCGGGGTTCATCTTGACAGTAGCTATCTCGTTTATTATGTTCTGGATGCCTTCCTCAATGAAGTGATTAAAAGAATCTATCTGGAAATCTACCCATCCCCTCTCCTTCTCCATGCTCCTGTACATGGACATGAACATATCTTATACACCTCACTCTCTTATCCAGTCACGCCTGGAAGCGTTCGACCAATGGGTACACATACATCAAGAAGGTGCTATTCTACACGACTCTTCTGTAATAGAAGACATGGCCTGCTGTCTCTGATTTCCTTGTGATCTTTATAACATCGCCTGATTTCGTGTTCATTTCCATTATAGCAGGATCATCAGATGCAATTTTTGGAAGATCTTTCTCTGTGATGCCTAGACTGTTAAGTAGAACTTCTTTTTCCTTTTTGGTCATTACTTCGTGTTTTGGAACTGTTTCGTGTTCCAGGATATCGATCGACTTATCCACTCCGCTGCCCTCTTTTAATGTATATGTTGTAGGTACCATACAACCGGATGCTTACCTACTATATTTGGTCAACGGGCCTTATATAGTTATCTTATATTGGCCCGCAACATCATGATTATGTGATGATTGCGTGATGATTGTGTGATCGTCTGGGATGATTTGGGATGATTTGTAGTGATTGTGCTACATTTTATTTCTCAATAGACGATTCTTTGGCTTTTGTATTTATAAAGTTTTTCACCCATCCGGGCGGGTTAATTTTCAGTGATTTTGTGTTATTATCGCGCTGTTGCTGGTTTGTGGTATTGAAATGAAGAGATTACAGCTTATTCCAGTGGAAGTTGAAATACTCGTTCATGGTTCTGAGCAACAGCGAATTATCAGTGATCATCATCTCGTAATGCGACCTGCTGTCCCTTATCGGAAGGCCTCTTTTCCTGTTACCTGATTTAAGGAATACCAGCAGCTTCTTGTCATCTATTATGTTTCCCCTCATCGTGCCATCGTAGCCGATCTTCATGTCTATTCCCAGCTTCTGCAGGACATTTATGTTCTCCCTGACCTCTTTGGAATCCTCTGGTTCACCAACCAGCAGCCTTACACTGACCCCCCTCTGCACTGCCTTCTTCAGCACGTTGAAGTCATCCCTCACAAAGGAGGCGTCTCCTGAAAATATGTGTATTGTTTTTTCTGCCTTGTTCTGGAAATTCCTTCTCATTGACATGACGTTATGGCTGTACCTGGTTGACCACATTCCCCAGTCCTCGCCCTTTGATGGCTTGCTCTCTGGTATGAGCTTTGAGAAATCATCAACCAGCTTGTTGCAGACACCCTTCATTGCATCCATCTTTCTCTCACACTCGCTCATCTTGTGCTTGAGGTAGTGATCAAAAGCGGCTTTTGGCTTGAGTGTCTTGTATCTCTTTGGCCTGGTCTTGGTGGAAAGCACGAAACCCATACTAAGAAGTTTCTCTATGGTATCATAAACCCTGGGCAGCGGTATCCTGGCTGTCTTGGATATATCATCTGCTGTTGATGCTCCGTGTGTCATCAGACATATCAGTGTCCTGGCCTCGTACTCTGTGAGACCGATCTCATGCAGCATTCCTTCAAGAGCGTTCATTTCATCACCACGTCCATTTCATCATCATATTCCCTCTGGTATAAATCCTTAGATAAACCAAAGGGATTTACATATTTGACACTTCCATTTATAAGTGTTTCTACGCTGAATTCCGGAAGAGTATCATGAAGATATAGTCTACCGGAATACCGGAACTCCACACACGTCAGGTTTATAACAGAATCAACACAAAATAAATAAATGGGAATGGAATTGGATGTCTCTAGTGTAGATTTTAGCAGAAATGACATAGAGAAGGGATTAAGATTACCGGAAAGGTTAACCCCAGAATTAGCTGAGGATATAGGAATAATGGTTGGTGATGGCTGTTTATGTTACCGTAAAAATAAAAACGAATACGAAATATCAGTAGTGGGTCATATTATAACAGATGATATATTTGTTAAAAACCACACAAGAGGATTGAAAAAGAAACTTTTTGGTATCAATTTCAGATTCACTAGACGACTTGAAATAAATACCTGTTTATTGAGAACATATTCAAAAGGACTCTTTGGATTCTATACGAAAATAATCGGTTTACCAGTAGGGTCAAAACGAGAAACAGGTATTCCAAATATAATAATGAATAACAATAGCGATATTAAGAGGGCATTTCTTAGGGGACTTACTGATACCGACATGACACTAGTCTTCAAAAGAGCAGGGAAGGATAATTTATGCTATCCTGTTATAAAACTAGGAACAGCTAGCAAGAATCTGGTTTTAGACACAAAGAGAATCCTCGAAGATGTTGGTTTTAAACCTTCTATATGCTGTGACATGGGATCGTATCATACCAGAGCAAAGAAAACCTATACAACAAATCAGTTATATTTGAACG
>DAOUYM010000049.1 GCA_030666115.1 Candidatus Aenigmatarchaeota archaeon | reverse complement strand
ATCATGCTAATCCTGTCAACAGTATCGCCTGCCATATTAATTATTTGTTCCTTCTTTAATTAATCTTTCCCAGAATCCGGTCACTTTATGTTATCATCAACCAGGTTATCTATTATATCTGACATGCTTTTCCCTGTATCTTTGGATGTGTTCTTGAGCTTGTTAACGGTCATCCTCTTTAGTGTAAAGCTTCGCCTGATCTTTTCCAGAGGGAATTTCCCTGTCCTGTCATACTCCTCCAGAATCTTCGCGTACTTATCATTCTCCTTCATTATCCTTCTAATCTCCCTTGGCAGCATATCTAACCAGCCTCTCTATTTTGTTAACATCTATTATATTCTCCTTTGCTATCTTGGTTATTTCTGATACTATTCTTTCCTTCGCAACATCGTCTGGTTCTATTTCACACTTTTCCAGTATAGTAAGAGCAACTATAAGCGCTGTTCTTTTGTTTCCATCCGTGAATGGATGACCCACAAGTATGGCTTTCCATAGGTGGGCTATCTTTTTGAATGTACTCTTTCCTTTACCCATCATCAGTGCTGTTTCTATTTCAGCGTCACTCCTCAGGCTCCCACCATACCTGTCATTTATTGCTCTTATGTGATCCTTGTCTATTATGTATTCCGAATTCATATATACTATTTCGTAATACTTATTTATAAAGTTTACGGTTTTATATATATCTTTTCGTAAGGTTGAAAATGTGATCATGGGGTCAGACTTAAATAAATTATTAACAAAAATTAAGCAGTGATTTTTTATGATCAGTCTGGAGAGATTCATCGACCTGAAGAAGCCTGCACATGAGATTGCATCAACTCCCCTGGTTTCATGCAACAGGAACGAGACCATCCGGAATTCCATCGCTATGACACTTAACGGTTTCAGCAGGATCATGGTGATGGACAGGGGGGACCTGAAGGGGGTTATCACGTCCCTGAATATTCTTGATTTCCTTGGCGGCGGGCCAAAGCACCAGCTTTACGTCAGGTACAGGAAGGGGATGGAACTTCCTGTTGAGACCATAATGACGAGTGACTGGCACTCCCTGGACAAGAAGCACACCGTGAGTGATGCGCTAAAGACCTTCCATAAGCATGGGAAGGATTTCCACCCGGTCTTCCACAATGAGAAGTTCTCCGGAGTCGTGTCAGAGATGGACTTCATCAGGCAGATCAAGGAAAAGACCATGATAAGGGCAGATGAAATGATGGACATCAAACCCATGGTGGCAAAGGACCACTATAACGTGCTTGACGTGGCCAAGATGCTGTGCAGGGGTGAGTATCGGTTCCTGCCAGTGGTCAAGGACAGCTTTCTGCTCGGTGCAGTAACGCCAAGGGACATAATATCCTACCTCAACAGCGGACCGGGCCTGAACAGCCTGAAGAAGGCTGACTTCGGGATCAAGGCAGCAATGAACAGGGACATCCACTCAGTTAGTCCAAGTGATGATCTTTACGAAGCGATAAGAATCATGAACAGAGACAGCCTCAGCACGGTTCCTGTAACAGATGATGCAGAGATGCTTGGACTGATAACAAGAAGGGATGTTGTTGATATACTTTCTTGAACTCTTAAATCACGGATTCTGATAGCATGAAAAGGCTCGATAAGGAAAAACTTTTAAATACCCTTAACAAATTAAAGGATTGTGTACTCATCGTAGAGGGGTTAAAAGACGAGAAAGCCTTAAAAACCCTGGGACTCAAAGATATTGTAAGAATCTCAGGAAAATCCCTCATAAAAGTAGTTGAAAACGTAAAAGAAGTGAAAGAGACGAAAGTGAACGATGATGTTATCATACTCACCGACTTTGATTCAAAGGGAAGGAAACTCGCAGCAAGGCTGACTCGTCTGCTGCAATCATACAGGATACATCCCAATCAGAGATTGAGGAGTGAGGTTATGAAACTAGGATGGAACAAGATAGAAGATATGAATGGATTGAGATTTGACAACCCCGAGGAATCGGGATTTCACATAGGAGGTGATGATCATGTCAAAGTTAGCACCAACATCAATAAAGTACATGATAAAAGCGCATATAAAAGCGAAAGGCGTAGTAGAAAAACCAGATATAATAGGAGCAGTCTTCGGCCAGACTGAAGGACTGCTTGGTTCTGAACTGGATCTAAGAGAACTGCAAAGAACAGGAAGGATAGGAAGGATAGAGGTTAACATAAAGTCTTCCAGGGGAAGTTCTGAAGGAGAGATAATAATCCCTTCGTCACTGGACTCTGCAGAGACAGCCCTGATAGCAGCAACACTCGAGACCATTGAGAGGATTGGACCATGCACTGCGGAGATAAAGCTGCTTTCTGTTGAGGACACAAGATCAGAGAAGAGGAAATTTGTTGTTGATAAAGCAAAGGAAATCCTCAAGGAATTGACAGAGAGTGGTGTACCTGACACCAGCGAGATATCAGAGCAGATAAAGGAAGCTGTAAGGACAGAAGAGATAAGCTCGTACAACGGATTGCCTTGCGGTCCAAGCATGATGGATTCTGATGACATAGTTGTGGTCGAGGGTAGAGCTGATATAATTAACCTTCTTAAATACGGGATCAGGAACACACTTGCAATAGAGGGAACATCTGTCCCTCCTGTAATAAAGGACCTGTCCAAGAAGAAGTCACTGACAATCTTCACAGACGGTGACAGGGGCGGGAAACTGATAACCAAGGAGATCATGCAGGTTGCTGATGTCGACTTCGTTGCGACAGCGCCGGAAGGCAAGGAAGTGGAAGAACTGACCAAGAAGGAGGCCTACAAGGCACTGAGGGAGAAGATTCCTGCTTCCCAGTTCAGGGCAGGCGCCGGTGGTGCTCCAAGGAGAGGACCAGCCACAAAGAAAGAGACCGGATACAAAGATGAGATGAAGGTTGAGGTGACTGATCTCAAAGATAGCAGCAAGATCTTCAAGAAGGACACAAGAAGTTCTGTTACTTCTGCAAGCTCTGGGAGGAGTTTTGACTCACGGAGCAGATCAACCTCATCTGGATACTCAGGAAGATCAGAAAGATCAACCGAAAGATCAGGACCTTCAGGAAGGAGTTTTGGAAGGACGTCTGGAAGATCGGATGGGAGATCAGATGGAAGATCCGGGTTCAGCAGGTCGCCAGGAAGAGGTCCGCCGGGGAGACCGTCTGGAAGATCTGGTTTCAGCAGCAGGATGGGAGGAAGAATGGACAGACCCCCTGCAAGTAAACCAATGCTGAGAATCGAGGAGAGGGAGCTGTTTAAGAAGACGCTGGACGAACTGGTTGGAACCAGGGCTGCATGCATATTCAATGACAGGTGCGAACTGCTTGGAAGGGTTCCTGTAACAGAACTTGGAAGCACGCTCCAGACAATGGATGACCCGTACGCAGTCGTTTTTGACGGCAGGGTTGATTACAGGCTCAACGACGTAGCGAAGTTCAAGAACGTAAAGTTCCTTATAGGAATGGAAAAGGACAGGTTCCCGACATCAGTCGCTGTACTCGAGAAGAAGGATCTGTAAAAATCTGTAAATAATCAATTTCGTTGGGCGGTTCTAACGCTTGAACTGCCCGACCTTCTTTACCAGGTCCCTGTGTGTTATGAAAAGGGAACGGCAGCAGTATCTCTCAACGCCAAGATTATCCAGAACCTTCTTTGGGTTCTCGCCCTTCTTGATCCTCTTCTGGTAATCCTCCCACAGGTGTCCTACAGGTTTACCGCAGCTAATGCATCTTATAGGAATAAGCATATTATCACTCACATCACTCGATTATATCATCCGGATACCGTATCCTCGTATCAATCTAATCTTTGTTGTAGTTGGTATTTAAATATTAAATGTTACCCGGACGTTATCCAGGCTGTTGGCTCAGTGTTGTTTTGTCCTTTCTTTGGGAACGTTCTTCTTGAGTATCCTGCCTGCTTCCCTTATGAACTTCCTTACGTATTCCCTGTTCATAAGAATCTGCTGCTTTGGAAGATTCATGATCTTTCCGTTCTTGACCAGTTTCTTCATTCTTTCAAGATCATTGAAAATCTCCAGGTATTTCTCAGGAACCATTCCTGGCTTGACAAGATGGGAATCAAAAGCCTTTAACAGGGACTCGTCCTTTCCGGGTGTCTTGTTCAATGCCTTCATCAGGGTCAGGACAGTCTCTGTCATTATGGTGTGCGACTTGTCAACTATCCCCTCCCTCTTGAGTATCTCTATCTTTACTATGAGCTGCTGCATCTTCTTTACGAAGCTGCTGGTCTTCTTTATCCAGATATCAAGATCAGCACCAGATACGCTCTTTATCTTCTTGTGCTCGACTCTCTTCCTCAGCTCTATTATGTCCTCAAGGTCCTTCACAGTGGCATCTGTCAGGAACTTCATTTTTACCAGAGTCTTCCTGAGTGTGTCAGGAGCGTCTGAAGGTCTTGGTGGTGACTTTCCAAGAAACATAAGAACAGCCTGCGCGCTCTCCAGCATCGCGTAATAACAATCCTCAACCACCATGTAGATCTTGGCGTTCTCGACCCTCCGGATCCTTTTTGGTCCCCTCTCAATGTACTTCTCGACTGCTTCTTTCGAGGGTCGTATCTCTCCCATCTGCAGGAGCTTCTTTATTGGCGTGAATATGTCCTTATCAAAAACCGGGACTCCTTCACGGATGAAATTGAAAACGATCGGGTGGCCTTCCCTGACCATTCCCCAGAACTCTGTCAGAAGGTAGGGCTGCTGCACAGACAGCTGGCTACTGCACTTCTTGGCTATCTCATCCAGCCCGTCCTCCACCCTCTCCTTGAAGGCAGGGGTTATCTTGGCCCTGGTATCATCCAGTATCACGAATACGTCTATGTCCGACTCCCCCCTGGAATCACCCCTTGCCGTACTTCCGAACAGTACGATGGATCTTATTACAGGACCGTACTTCTTCAGTACCTCCTTGGTGAACTTCTTAAGAATCGTTATCCTTTCCTTCTTGCCAACACCCTTTTTCTTTCCCTTGCCGGCCTTGCCAGCATCCTTTCCATCTGCCTTGGGATCTGCCCTGGACTCAGCGCCTTCCTTTTCCTGCTTCATATCCAGTGCTTTCTTGACCATTGATTCAACTGGTTTGGCTTTGGCGGACTTCTTAGGAGATCTCTTGGCGGGTCTCTTGATGGATCCCTTACGGGGCTTTCTAATGGGTTTTCTGTGAAGTTTCTTAGGGGATTTTTTAGTAACCATATTTTCACTACTTTATGATGACATTGTGGGTTTATAAAGTTTACCTTCGCCATCTCGTTGGTCCTGTTATAGTAGAATTGGAAACCAGGGAATATATAGGTTTGGAGAAGCGCGAAGGGAAAAGGTAAGGGAAAAAGGTTATATTTATCGCATCCAAGATTTTAGCATGAGGGTTGTGTTTGAGGTTCCGGCCAGGGTGAAGGAATTCGCTGAGAAAGAGGGGATCAAGCTCGACCACCTCGAGAAGAGGATCAATTTCTATCTCGCAGCGGATCTGGTTGACAAGAACTACGAACCAATCATGTGCAGAAGCGTGAGGGTTGTGGTTAACGGAATCCACAAGACGCAGAACAAAAGGATATTCGTGAACCCGGGCAAGGTGAGCAAGAAGAAGCCCTTCATGACAGTCTCCTCGAATCTCCTGCTAAAGGACTACTCTGTCAATTATCTGATATTCAAGAAATAATGTTTC
>DAOUYM010000005.1 GCA_030666115.1 Candidatus Aenigmatarchaeota archaeon | reverse complement strand
TTTGCCAGGCCGCTCGCTCCCTTCTTGGCCTCCTCGAATATCCTGTATCCTCTCTTGAGCGGTACCCTGAGATGTCTGCTGCTTATCACAGGCCTGCACTGGAAATGGTAGTATGGGGGAATCCCTACATAGGCCAGCTTGTTGAACAGCTCACAGAGAACCTTTGGATCGTCATTGACACCTTCAAGCATGACACTCTGGTTGTTCATTATGATCCCGTCATCTATCAGCATGTTCAATCCATCTATGGATTTCCTTGTCAGTTCCCTGGGATGCTCGAAGTGGACAACGAAGTATATCCTGTTGTCTTCTCTGTTGTGCTTGCGCAGGATCTTCCTGAACTCAGGATCCGAGGTTACCCTGGAAGGCAGGTAAGCAGGTCCTCTTGTTCCGATCCTGACCATTCTTACATGCTTTATCTTCCTAAGCCCCCTTAGGATCTTATCAAGCCATTCGTTGCTCAGTACCAGGGGATCCCCTCCGGAGAGCAGGACGTTGTCTATCTCTTCATGCTTATTGATGTAATCAAGTGCATCCTTCAGGTGCTTATCATTCTCGATTATGTCAGCAGAAGCCTCTTCAGCAGACGGCTTGTCCACTTTCAATCTCTTTCTGAAGCAGAACCTGCAGTAGCTGCAGCATGAGTCGCTGACCAGCATCAACGCCGTCTGGTCGTACTTATGCTCGAGACCCCTGCACCTCGTTACAGCTTTCTCATTGCTCGGGTCCAGGAAGCCCTCTTCCTTCACCTCACCCAGGTTCGGGACAACGAGCCTCTTTATCGGATCCTTGGGATCCTTCCAGTTTATGAGGCTCATGTAGTAAGGAGTGATCTGCATGGGGAATGTTTCCAGGACCTTGGATAGTCTCTTCTCCATATCAGAAGTAATCTTCACCCTTCTTTTCAGTTCTTTAAGGGTTCTAACACTATCCCTCAGTTCCTTTTGCCATTCCTTCATCCAGACACCTAATTATAATTATTTTCCCTGGCTTATAAAAAGGTCCTCATTTCTTCTTTGATTTAATATACTTCTTAATGGCCTCTTTCTTTATAACCCAATTCCTTCCTAATTTGATGGCTTCTATTCTGCCCTTTCTCGCCAATAAGCTAAGGTATTCCTGTGAATAAGGTGTGCCTTTTGCAGCCTCGGTCAGGCTGACATATTCCGGTCCACCTTTAAATACATCAAGATACAGATCCAGACTTCTTTCCACATTCATTCCTATAAAGTCAATGAAAGGTTTCATATCCCCCTGATCCGATCTCTTAAGCCTATCATAATATTTCTTCCTATCAACTTTCAATATCAATGTAATAGGATATCCATGTGACATAAGGAAGAGATTCATAGTAAGTCTGGCTGTCCTTCCATTACCATCTATGAAAGGATGTATCTCAGCTAATCTATAATGTATCAATCCGGCAAGTTCTATCACATTTAGTTTTTCTGGGTTTGTTTTTATTTCATTTATGAATTCTTCCATTCTTTTTGATACCTTTTCAAATCTTGGGGGACTTCTTATTGCTCCAAGAATACTCACATTCACATTCCTATATCTTCCAGCATATTCATCATCTATCCATGTAAGAATTATCTTGTGCATGTCTTTTATCATATGTTCTGTTATATCTGTTTTCTTCTTTACGATATTTTCCAATAAAACAAATGCTTTTTGATGGTTTATAGCTTCAAAATGCTCCCTCATTGGTTTTCCCTTTATGGTTATACCCTCCTCTATAACAAGCTTGGTTTCCTTTAGCGTGAGCGTGTTACCCTCTATGGCGTTCGAGTTATAAGCAAGTTCTATGGCAAACTGATTTCTCAGCTTCTCAAGGGCAATTTTTGGAAGTGGTCTCAGGTTATCAAGCTCTTTCTTCTTCCTCAATATTCTCTCATAGAATTCCTTTTCAATTATCATGTATATATATTATATCGGATAGCTTATAAATCTATCTATCCGATACTTGTGTGGGTGAAATTTCTATTTAATTTACTAAAAAACTCTAATTTGTGGGGTAAACGCTGGGAGAGGGAATCCCTTGGAAAGACGGCCCGGTTAAACAGTGATAGATGACCTGAACAACCGATCCAAGTCATCGTTCGATTCGATGCATGCCGTCAGGCCTATTCGAACCCCCAAGCCCATATGGGCACACGCTATCCAGGAACTATTCAATCGAAACTTCCAGGCGTGCTCCTTAACCGTTCGGACATCCCAGCACTCAGAACATCTCTTCGTCCTGCATGGATTTCACATGCTCTTCTATCGGTTTCTTCCTTCCAGGCCTGACCTTATTTGCACATGCCCTGCAGAATCCTAGTTCGTGGTCAAAACAGTTTTCACAAACTATCGCACCACACATCTTGCAGGAATATGCCGGATTGGCAAGACCTTTGCAATGCATGCAGATGCCTGCTTTTTCCATATATATACTTCAGAATAAGTATATAAATGATTAGATGACGACCACAATACTGACACATGCTGATTGTGACGGAATCTGTGCAGGTGCTGTCGCACTTAGCAAGTTCCCTGACGCAGACGTTTTCTTTACAAAACCAGTATCCATTTGCCATGATCTGGAACACCTTGATTCGGACAGGATAATAATAACAGACATAGCCCTGACCAGAAGGGATGCACCCGAGATATCCAAGCTTCTGGGAGAGAAAAAAGAAGTTCTGTACTTCGATCACCACATCCTTCCCAGGACAATAAAGAGGCAGGATATAATAAAGAACACGAGCGTATTCATGCATGAGATTGACACCAGCGCTTCAGAGCTCATATACAGGTACTACCAGAAAAGCATCCCCAGGGAGAGAGTCTGGATCGCCATATACGGGGCAATAGGCGACTACTCGGATGACACACCATTCGTGAAGGAAAGAATAATGAACTGGGATCGCAGGGCACTCTTCTTTGAGGTCTCCACTATAGTGCTGGGAACAAAGAACGATGCATTCGATAGCTATAATGCCAAGAGAAGGATAGTGAAGACCCTTGCGATGGGTGATAACCCCTCGGATATTCCCGGCCTGGTCAACTCAGCAAAACAGGCAGTCAACAGGGAATTCGACCTGTATGAGATAATAAAGAGAAAGGCCGTGACATCAGGAAAGATAGCCTACACCAAGGATCTCCCATCATTCGGCTTCCGTGGACCCTCGGCCCTTTTCGCTGCCACTGCCCGGGACAAACCTTTAGGCCTGTACGTCCATAAAAGGGACAAATACGTGGACATAACCATGAGAGCCAGAATAACCGGGCTTAAACTCAATGAGCTCGCAGAGAACGCAGCAGAAGAAGTTGGCGGTTCAGGCGGTGGTCACGCAGAAGCTGCCGGAGCCAAGATCCCGTTAGGAACATTCAAGGAATTCCTCGAGAAGCTGAACAGGATGATATGAATAAGGAAACATTTTATACTAGATTGGCAAAGTATTACGACAGAATCTATCACTACATTGATTATGATAAGCAGGTAGATTTCTTCGTTAATGTAATAAGAAAATTCAATAAGTCAGGAAGCAATAAGATCCTTGACGTTGCCTGCGGAACTGGCACACATGCTGATTTTCTCCAAAAACGAGGATTTGAAGTTACTGGTTTTGATATAAGCAATGAAATGCTTGAGGAAGCAAAGAAGAAAAACTCAAATGTTAAGTTTGTGTTAGGTGACATGAAGAAACTGAAAATGAAAGAAAAATCTGGAACAATAATATGTTTCTTCACATCCATACTCTACAATAAAAACAGAGATGAAATGAAGAAAACCCTTTCAGGATTCTATTCACACCTTGAGAAGGGGGGACTGGTGATTTTTGATGTTGTGGACAAATCCATTGGAATAAACCACAAAACAGAGGAATATAAATATGAGAGAGGGGACCTTAAAATAATTTTTATACCGCAATGGATATATAACAAAAAGGAAAATGTCATGGATTTGGAAATAGATTTCTTTATTAATGGTGAGAAATTACACGATCATCATGTTATGGGTGCGTTTAGTATTGATGAACTTAAGAAAATGCTCAAGGAAACAGGATTCGAGGTTTTTGTTCTTGAAAAGAATTTTAATTCCGCTAAGAAACATCGCTCTGAAAAGAAAGCCATTTTCGTTTGCAGGAAGCCCTACATGTAGTCCCTGCCTACATACTCCATTACGTCACCCATTCCTGATGGGATGACTACCTGGAATTCATCAATGGGTACCCTCTCTATCAGCTGCTTGTCTTCAGGCGTGGCCTTTATGAGTATCTTGTTCTTGATGGTGTTGGCAAGTTCCATTCCTTTCTTGAACCCGGGTTTTATGGTAACGAAATACTGGCAGTTCTTCCTCATGGCCATCACAGGACCCGCCATCACAGTAGCGATCCTCTCTTCCCTGTCTATATTCACGCCAACAGAAAGCTTCAGTTCCATGTCCCTGTACCACATTCGCTCACCATTAACCACGAAGGATCCCTTGGTCAGGTACTGGCCGGAAGGCGGGCTCTTGGATATCTGTTCTGGCCTAATAGAGAAAACATCAACGTTCCCCATCCCCCTTGACCATGCCTTGGAGTTGGCAGCAGAGAACTCAGCAGCTTCTTTCTTGGTCTCATCAGGTACCTCGTGCCCCTCTGATTTTATCACGACAAAGGCTGCTCCCTGGATGTCAGCATGGAAGACGACATCATTGTTATCCGTGCGCTTCTTTATCAGGTTCTCGTTCTGTGTGGCATTCCTTCCAGCAACGACAAGGAATCCCTGTGAGGAGTGGAACCACTTGAACTTCTCATACCATTTCCCCCGCTTCCTCTTCGGTTTCTCAGTCATTGAGCTTGCCGGCGTGAGTTCAGGCTCGTTCCCAGATTCCTTGGGTTCAAAGTCTTCCCTGGGCGGTCCATCTATAATCATTCCATCATTGTCATTATCTTCGGTCTCCTTATTCCCGGGCTCTTCCCTCTCTGGCTCTTCGTCCCCTCCGGTTTCGGTTCCTTCTGAATCAGGCTCCTTCCCGGTCTCTTTCTCAAGCCTCTTCTCAACAGGAAAGACCTCCCTTGAGAAATCCCTTTCCCCCTGTTTCATCACCTGCTTCTCAGCTTCTTCAAGCTTCCCGGTGTACTCCTCCCTTGCTTCTCCTGCTCCCTTGTACTTCTTCTTCGCCCACTTCGCATCCTCATAGAACTTCTGCGCATTCTCTTCAACACTCTTCCGTATATCAATAGGGATGTCCATTCCACCCAGGTTCAGTATCACAATACCATCATTCTCCTTTATTTCCTTTATAGCCTCTGCCTCAGGCGTATCTTCTGACTTCACTTTTTGTTTTATCTCCTCCCAGGACAACCCGGAATCCTTCGCCTTCTTTATGCCATTCAGCACACCCTCGACGGTTGAGTAATTGGTGTATATCTTCTCTGCCATTATCCTGGAATCGCTTTCTATCCCTTCCCATTTTTCTATCGCCTTGTCCTGCTTCTCCACTATCCTCTCAACCTTCTCCTTCTCACCCTCAACAATCTTCTTAACCTCCTCCTTCCTGGTCTCTATCTCCTGTCCTGAGAAGAATTCGTCAAGTGCATCCGAGAAGCTTCCGAAGGGACGCGAATCCCTGTCCTTGCATTCCTGTAGCGGGAACGGTGATACAGTCTCATCATAGACCATCGGACCAGGCTTCTCGTTCCCTATGTTCTGGATGGACTGGTGCAGTTTCAGTACCTGGCCCAGTCCCAGTTCATTCGTGAGCGATTCGCTGTCGACACCGGCCCTTGTGCATATCTCTGATGCATAGATCGAGCCAAATCCCAGGTTGCTTGCAAGATACGCTATGATCTTCTTCTCATTCTTTGCCAATGACATCTTCAGTGAGTCCAGGTCCAGGTCGAACGGATCATTCACTTTAGGAGGATACTTGTACGGGATCTTGGGTCTGACTTCCCTGTCCCTCCATCTCTGCACCTGCAGCGGCATTATTATGTTGTAGCTCTTATCGCAGAGTATGGCGTTGCCCTGGGAGAACAGCTCGAATATCAGTATGTTCTCATGGGTCGATATCTCGATTATCCTGTCAAACCCATGCTGCCTGATATCCTCTATCTTCTTTCCCATCAGGTGTTTCCTGAGGAACATACAGAAGCTTGGGGGTTCCTGTGGGCTTGCCTTCTTCCTCTTGGTGATGAACATCTTCTGCCTGTCCACGTACAGCCATAACCCGCCCCTGGTGGGGACGAATATCTCGAAAAGGAACTGCTTGGTCTTTGATCCACTGTACTGGTATATCTTCCTTACCATTCCCCCTGTTATCTCCTCCCTGAGTTCCTTGACCAGAAACTTAAGATCAAGCGCTGTTATTTCCTTCTTCTCAGCTCTGGTCTTATCACTATCCTTGATCTTCTCTTTCTCTCCAGTACCATCTGCACTTTCAGTAACATCCACACTTTCCACATTCTCTACGTTCTCCACATTCTCAGTACTCTCTGTATTATCCATCGAATCCGTTTCATCCATGCTTAAGAATTGGTCCTGTTACGTTAAATTTATATGTTGAGAGAAAAGAAATCAATCGCGTTCTTCTTGGCCCTTTCCAGAATCTCTTCTGTCGTCGTATTCTTGATGTCCGCAATCTTTTTAGCTGATAACTTTATGTTCCAGGGATAGTTGGGTTCGGGCTTGTTTGGTGAGAGCCACGGAGCGTCTGTTTCAAGCAATATCCTCTCAAGAGGTATCACTTTCATGATCTTCCTGTGATTCTTAGAAAAGAGAATGTGGGTGGACATGGATATCCAGAATCCATTGTCCAGTATCTGCTGCGCCAGCTCCTTGGATCCTGAGTAACAATGAAACACACACCTAGCACCGGAATCCTTAACCATATCGAAACAGTCCTGCTCAGCGTCCCAGGAATGTATGACCAGGGGGAGCTTGGTCTCCTTCGCCAGGTCAATGAACTTCTGGAATATCTTCTTCTGATCTCCTCTCTTTCCCGGATCCTTCTGCCAGTGGTAATCCAGGCCACATTCCCCCACACCGACAATCCTGTCCTTGTTCTCCTTGATCAGTTTCAGCACACCTTCATGGTCGGTCCCCTCGGTCGGGTGGTAGCCAAGTGTAGAGAAGATGAAGTCCTTCTCTTTTACAGCCAGCTCCAGTACACGAATGCCTTCGTCATATCTGGCTGACGATACGATGATTCCTGCCATGCCTTCTTCCCTGGCTTTCTTCACAACCCAGTCCACATCCTTGTATGCATCGGGAAAGCATATGTGGCAATGTATGTCGATCATGGATTATAATGGTAAGAATTTATTAAATAGTTTCAAATAATATCCATGAGAATCGTGATCTGTGGAAGCGCCAGCTTCCCTGAGAAGATAAAAGAAGCGCAAAAGCAGCTTATAGAGAGAGGACATGAAGTGGTGATACCTCATGGTATAGAGAAGTACAACCTGAATAACCACGAAGACGCCGAGAATCTCAAGAAAAAGGAAGACTACATAAACACAGTGAAGGAAGAGCTGACAATAAGGCACTTCGACGAGATAAAGAATGGAGACGCGATACTGGTTGTGAACGAAGAGAAGAATGGAATCCCGAACTACATAGGCGGTGCCACCTTCGCTGAGATGATGATTGCCTTCTACTTCAAGAAAAAGATATTCCTCCTTAACCCGATACCAATCCACGAGAAGATAGATTTCTTCAGGGATGAGATAGAGGGGATCCATCCCGTCGTGATAAATGGTAACCTCGACCTGATAAAATAATCCCTTTGAATTCTAGCAAACCTTCTCGCCCTGCTGCTCCAGCAGGTCTTCACTCACGAATATAGGGGCGCCTGACCTGAGTGCGATGGCGATTGCATCTGTTGGCTTGGAGTCGAGGTTGAGGATCCTGGTTCCCTGCACCAGGAAGAGCCTGGCGAAATAGACATCATTCTCCATGTGCGTGATCTTTACCAGTATCACATCCATCCCGAACGTATCGAACACGTTCTTCATTGTATCATGTGAGCTGGGCCTGAACTCAAGCTTTCCCTCAAGGCCATTCCTTATCGACATCACCTGATCCTCACTGGTCAGCATCACAATCCTCCTGCAGCCGCTGTAGAGATAAACGAACCCGATACCGTCCCCTGTCCTATCCACGTCACTCACATCATCCACATCAACAGCAGCCTCTGAGAATCCTTCCAGTGAGAGGTGTGGTATCATTAAAAAGTCTGAAGAATCCAGGCTGTTCTTTCCCTGGTATACAATCATCCCAACAGGACTAAACCCTGCCAGAAGTAGGCCTGCCACGATTCCAATCAGCAGTATTGCAACTATCAGTATCTTTCTCATTCAATCAGGAAATGTTCTAGAGCTTCTTCAACTGTCCTTACTTCAAGGACCCTTATTCCTGCCTCTTCTGCTACGTCAGTCTTCTTGGGTATCTGTTCTATTGTGCAGATCTGGCTCCATCCTATCTGTTCGCAGTACCTCTCTGATTCGTAAGTGACTTCTGTTGATTGCGAGAGCGGTACAAGGAAAAGCTGCGCCCCCACAGCCTTGGCTGCCTTGGCCTTCTCCAGGACCTCTCCCACAGGACCTATGGTTCCGTCATGGTTTATCGTTCCTGTCAGCATTACAGTACTGTTAATCTCCATGTTGTCAAGAGCCGCTACAGTCACCACTGTAAGGGCTGCACCAGCAGATGCGCCCTCGATTACTGTTGCGTTGGCCTTTATCGTATAGATCAGGTCATAATCAGACATGTTGGAGCCGGTTATCTCCTCTGCTACTGATCTGGCTGTCCTTATGGAGTTCTGCGTGTCAGTCCAGAACAGCAGCTTGTCTATGTTGGTCAGCGTCCTGCCATAACCCTTCACCACCTGGACGTCCAGGATAGTGGCGACCCCCTTCCCATTCTGGTCAACAGCAGGAACTATTACAGAGGCGTACGAAGTGTTCGAGTTGTTCTCCAGTCCGGTGTAGGGCTTGTAGATGTGCGGGTAGTGTTCATAGATGTAGATGGTTTGTGAACTCAGGAAACCCCCAACAAACGCACCGATAACCAACCCTATGACAAGGGCAAGGATCCTAGTCTTCACAGAAGCACCTGTTATATTATTACCACCGGAGAAATATATTGTTTCAGAACCAGTATCAATTAGATCAAGAATCGGTTTCTAAGGCACATGAAAACTTTTAAATACCCTCTGCAAATGATTAATGCAGGAAGCCTCCAGTCACGGGGTTAGGCCTACCGTACCTTCGGGGGACAAACGGTCTATATGGTCGACTGTAGTCTTTGGATGGTTTCTTGTCATGTATGTAATCCGATCTACTGACTGAGAAACCCTGTCCCATAGGAGTGTGTTCGTGGTGAACCGGGTCAGACCTTGACGGGAGCAGCCCTAAGTCATGTTTGCGCTGCTTGTGGGGTAGCGGGGTGGAGGATGTTTATCGGGCAACTTGCATTTATGGCTTGAAGTCTACCATTGACACGCTTCCTGCACTCTTTTACTTATCTGTTCACTTATCCAGAATCAGAAATCACAACAGAATCCAGAAATCGAAATAGAATCATTGCAACAGGATCATCACAACAGAATCATCACAACAGAATCACATCAGTTTCCTGATGTGTTTCATTAGACTTGGCTTCTTGCTAAGTATCTTCACTAACTTGATGAATCCGGATGATCTTGTGAATTCCACGAGGTCCTCACCCTTAAGGTAGTCGACCATCCAGTTAAATTCCTCATCAGAGAATGATTCCATCACTTCCCTGAACTTTATCAGTTTCTTCATCTTTTTCCCTCTCTTCTCCCACCATAGCTTGTTGTACTTTTTCAGGAACTTCTTTGATGTATTATTCGCTTTTATCGCCTCTGCAGCAACCTCTCCTGCCACTACACCACCAACCCATGCTTCTCCTATTCCGCCACCATGGATCGGGTTTACATGGTGAGCAGCGTCTCCTACAACCATGAAGTTATCCGTGACCATGTCCTTCATCAGGCCGCCGACAGGAACTCCGCCGCAGTTGACCTCAAGTATCGATCCCTTCCTGAGTCCGGGCCTTTTCTCTATGAAATCCTTCAGATACTCAATAGCACTATTCTTGGCATATGGTTTCCTGACTCCCACCCCAACATTTGCTGTGTGCTCCCCCTTCGGGAATATCCACACGTAACCACCCGGAGCCATTTCATTCCCGAAGTACATCTCTATCCTATCAGAATCTATGTCAATGTTAGCCATCTCGAACTGTGCACCGGCTATCACGTCAGAAAGCTTCAGTGTGGTGTTAATACCAGCCTCCCTGGCTATCTTTGATTCAATGCCATCAGCTGCTATCACTATCTTTCCCTTTATCTCTTCTTTCTTATTATTAATCTCCACCTCAACACCGCATACTTTCCCGTTCTCCTTCAGCAGTCTCGTAACCTCTGCCCTGGATATAACCCTGGCTCCGGTCTCAACTGCCTTCTCAGCCAGATGCTTGTCGAATACCTTCCTCTCTATGATGTAGCCTTCTGGCCCGTTCTTGTAGTCGTGCCTGACGAACTTGCCATCAGGTGCGTATGCAGTGAATCCTATGATCTTTCTCCTTACCCAGGAATCATCCTTTTCTATCCCCATTCTTTTCATGGTAGACAGGCCCAGGCCCTCACCACACCTCTTTGGTGTCCCTATCTCCTGCCTCTTTTCAAGAACCAGAACCTTGGCGCCGGTCTTGGCTATTGCTACTGCTGCCCCGCTACCCGAAGGGCCAGCTCCTACAATTATCACATCATACTCCTTGTCTATCATTCCTTCACCACACTTATCGCTCCCATTGGACAGAAATCCTTACATAATCCACAGCTAACACACTTCTCCTTATCACACTCTATTCCATGCTCCTTCAGTGTAAGCGCTGTATGCGGGCACACTCCCACACAAGCCGAGCATCTCAAACATTTCCTTTTGTCAGTCTCTATCATGATCATCACTATCCATATTAACAGCTTATAATTCTTAGATTAATTGAAGATTTAAATATTTATTACAATTCCCTTTATAAAAGGTAAAAGATAGGCGTGGCTAATAATGAAAAAAACAAAAGAAAAAAGTATTAAAAGGACTGCAAAACCGCAGCCCTTATTATTAAAAAAGCCAATTCCTTATACCGAAGACTTTGATGCTAGGGTGTAGACAGCTTTTAGTGATACGATCAATGCTGCTGGTGCGACGAATGCTGCTATGTTGTTAACGACTGCCTGTATTACTGATCCCAGCAATGGGATTATCGCATCTATTGATGTCAGTTGTGCTATTGTTCCTACCAGTATGAGTGCTATTGCTGATAGTAGGAAGTCATTGAACTCCTTAGCACTGATGTTGAGGAAACCAACAACCAGTCCCAAGACGACTAGCACTAGAAGGATCCATGGTGAATAAGCCGCTGCCCATCCTCCAACTAGACCCACTATTACTGCAATCACTACACCTAGGATGAAAGCCCATTTTCCAATACTTTCTGCCATTTGTAGTCACCTTATTTTATTATAATGACGCTACCCGCTTATAAATGTTGTTCGACCATTGACGACATTAAGCGTGAAATTGTATGTGAAGATATGAAGTTGACGATGTCTGAAGAAAGCCAGGATTAGGGGCGATTATAGGGTAATCAGATAATTTATCAGAGATAAACTTCAATAAATGCACCCGCAACAACGAGAATTATTGCCAGCACCAGGAGCTTTATTGAATCGAACAGTATTACCTTGAGTACAGCAGACCTGTTCTTCCTGATGACTGCGGCTGAGATTATAGAGCCTGCCAGGCCTGCAATTATGTATGCGCCTATCTCAATTACTCCGTGTGCAAGGAACATGCTGCCCGCACCCGGTATGTGCCACACGGTTTCGGATATCTTGGCTATAGCTACCCCAAGTATGGAGGCATTCCACACCAATATGAAGACAGCACCTGCCCCGAAGAACAATGAGAACATGAAGGCGAACATTGTGACCTGGAGGTTGTTGCCCAGGATCCGCTGGAAGTCAAGGAAGTTTCCCTTAGTCAGTGCACCAGACAATCCCTGTATCTTGTCTATCACGACTTCCTGTACCTGGAAGAATCCCGGATCAAGGAAGAAGTGCCACACCGAAAAAGCAAGGGTGACGCCAAAGAAGAATACCAGGAACAGTAGAAGGTGGATCATATGTTTGTCCCAGAAGCTCTTCTTATGGAACTCCTCTATGTCCTTTTCCTCTACCCTTTCCTCTCTCTTGATCATGACAGTGAAGTAGTAGGCTGACGGGATGATGATGAAGATAACCGAGAACAGGCCGGACGTATCGAACATCGTCCCGCCCAGGGAGAACCTGACTGATACCTGGGATGCGATGAATATGGCTATGCTTGTTATCACCACAGCCCACACGAACATCCACAATAACATGCGTTCGGGTCTCTTGTCAAAGTCCTTGAACCCGAGCAGCGACTCGAACATATTTAATTATTACCCCAGCCTTTATTTATTTTGATTCGTCTTCCATGTTTGCGCCATCTATTTAAAACAATTCACCGACAATAATATTACTATATGGTCATAATGCAAAAGATTGTGATACAGGGTTTTAAATCTTTCAAGCGGAAAGTTTCTATCCCGCTTCCCACTGGTTTTTCTGTTGTCACCGGACCCAATGGTAGCGGCAAAAGTAATATCGGGGATAGCATATCCTTTGTCCTCGGCAGGACATCATCCAGAACACTGCGCGCAAAGAAGACGCAGGATCTTGTTTTTCATGGAAGTGTCAAGAAATCCGGTGCAGATTTCGCCAAGGTAACAGTCTACTTCGATAACACCAAGAAGATAATCCCGGTCGATGACAAGGAGGTATCGATAAGCAGGAGGATCAACAAGAAGGGCGTGAGCACCTACCGTCTCAATGGTAAGGTTATAACCAGGCACCAGGTAGTTGACATATTCGCACAGGCAGGTATCCATCCTGACGGCCATAATATAATCCAGCAGGGAGACGTAAACCAGATAGTTGAGATGGACGCTGTTGAGAGGAGGGAGATAATAGACGAAATATCAGGGATAGCCGAGTATGATGACAAGAAGAGGAAGGCAGAAAAGGAGCTCGAGCAGATAGATGGAAGAATAAGGGAAGCCGAGATACTCTTACAGGAGAAGTACCAGGTAATAGAGAAGATGAGGCAGGAAAGGGACGCAGCACTGAAGTACAAGAAGGCCGAGGATGAGCTGAATAACGTCAGGTCTGCGATGGTGTGGAAGGATTTCTCAGGAGCCAGGAAGGGACTGGATAGCGCGACGCAGAGACTCGAAGAAAAGGAAAAGGAAATGAACAAGCTTGAGAAGCAGATAAAGGAGTATGATAACAGGATCGAGAAGGAGGAGAAGAATCTCAATGAACTCACTAGGAAGGTCCTGAAGGCATCAGAACAGATAGACGTTACCAACAAGATAACCAGGCTCAGGTCAGATCTGGAGAGGAAGCAGGACAAGATAGATTCCAACACCAGGGAGATCGAGAGGCTGAACAGCATGATAGAGCGGCTGAGCCAGTTCGATTCAAGAACCAGTCCTGCGTTCAAGGCGATTGACGGGATGGGGGGCGTGTTCGGAACACTGTCCAACCTGATCAACGTTCCTGCTAATTACAGGACCGCTGTCGAGGTCGCGGGAGGCGGTCATCTCAATGACATAATAGTTGACACAACCGACAACGTAATCAGATGCGTTAAGCAGCTGAAGGCAGAGAAGATCGGCAGGGCAAGGTTCCTACCACTCGACAAGATAGGGGGTACAAAGAAACCGCTGCCAACAGGAGCCCAGAACTGGGTTTCAGAACTGATCAGGTATGACCGCAGGTACGAGTCTGCAATCAGTTACGTGTTCGGATCCACTGCACTGGTAAAGGATGCAGACAATGCCGGGAATATAGCCAAGGCCAATCGCGTAAGGATGGTGACACTTGATGGTGATCTTTTCGAGGCATCCGGCGCAATAACAGGAGGATACTACAGGAAGAAGGGTGCAGGTGCAGGTGCAGGGGCAGCTGCAGAGGCGAGCAGGTACAGCCAGGAGAAGAAGAAGCTCGATGCAGAGACAGATTCCCTTTACAAGCAGATGAAGGACATGAACGAGGACCTTGAGATACTCGCTGAAAAGGAGAAGAGGACTGAGATAGCTGACATTGAGAAGAAGAGGATAAGGCTTGACCAGGCCCTGCACGAACTAAGGGAGAAGAGGAAGAATGCTTACGACACCAGGGTTGAACTGCAGCAGGATATATCAAGAATTAACATACAGAAGGCCAAGCTGGAGGCCAAGTCAGAGGACCTGAAGTTCCAGTGGGATGAGAAGGAAGAGATAGAGGATGACATCAAGGACTACGTCCAGATGACCGTGACCAAGCTCAAGGAACTGGAGACCAATGCGATAGAGTCAATCCAGGTGCTGGGGCCTGTTAACATGAAGGCACTGGAGGAGTTTGACATGATCAAGACAGAGTTTGATGATTTCAGGGAGAAGGTCGACAAAATTGTAAATGAGAAGAACTCCATAATGGAGACCGTCAAGAAGATAGAGGAGAAGAGGAAGGAGACCTTCGCCTCCACGATGACATCCATTGCCAAGCACTTCAAGGAAGTCTACATGGAGCTGACCCAGGGCGAGGCTGACCTGGAACTCAACGACCCGAACAACCTGGACTCAGGCCTGTTAATCAAGGCCCAGCCACCGGGAAAGAAGCTCCTGCACATGGACTCCATGTCCGGCGGGGAGAAAACCCTGACTGCTTTCGCGTTCCTGTTCGCTGTCCAGAGATTCAAGCCCACCCCGTTCTATATCTTGGACGAGGCAGACGCCACCCTGGACAAGCAGAACACACAGAGAATAGTCAAACTGCTGAAGAAACAGTCCAAACTTGCCCAGTTCATTGTGATCTCCCATAACGATACCCTGGTCAGGGAGGCTGACCAGATCTACGGGGTCTCGATGGAGGACGGTGAATCCAAGATCGTGGGCATAGAGCTCCCCCCATCCGAAGTCGAGGTCGAGAAGCAAAAACAAAAGAATAATTGATTTCTGGGTTGTTTACCATATCCCCCAGATCTTATTCTATATCCCTTTAAGTTGACAATACAAATAGGAAGGACTTGTAGTGTGAGTCCTTTCCTATATAATTGGGTCCTCCTTTGACCCATGGTGTTAGTAGAGATCTAAAAACCGTGTTTGTTCAGAAGAATGAGGGCGAAGCTCCAACCTGTTGCAGCGGCGATTGCAAGTGCCTACAGAAGTACCTTGAACCCTCCGGTGATCCGGGAAACAAGAAGAACAGCGTCTTCATCTTCGAGCTGGTCATCGAGATCGACCCTTTCGTTACCCAGCATGACGTCCTTCCTCTTGATTCTCAGTCCTTTCTTCCGGGCCTGTTCCAAGGCATCGCCAACAGTGAACTTACCTTTTTCACCTTGCAATTCAACTGTTCTACCAGGAACTTCTGAAACCGTAACATTAATCATTTCTGGTTTCTTTTCCTCTGTTTTTTCTTCTTGAACGAATCCGGCCTTTTTGTCTGTTCCCTCACCTTCTTTGGGAACATCCTTTTCTAATAATTTCTCAGCCATAGTCGGCCTCCTTTTTATTTTCTTTTTTTATCTTTATCAGATGGTAAATCAGAAACCACCAAAACAGGCTTGGAGAAATCGATTATGATCTCTTTTGGTAACCTTTCTCCCTTCACTTTCTTTTTTACCAGTACCGAAATATAGGCTGCCAGGCCAAAAACGTTGTATATGACACTCCTTGCTGTGCAGGACATTTCTTCTGCTTCTTCATCTGAGTAGAATGTCTTCTCGTAGAATTCAACATCATCCATGTCACATGGGTTAATGGAACATATCCTTGCCACTTCGCCACCCATCCGGGCATCAATGAATAATTTGACCTGTGGCTTGGATTTAACATTTTCCCATATGATTTTTCTGGTTTTCATACTATCAACAGCAGCAATAACTATTCCTGAAAGCGGTTGGTCTTTATACTCCTCGTTCCTGGCATCTATTTCCACACCCGTGAAATCCTTCACAATTTCTCTGACAGCCTCGGCTTTTGGTTTTCCGATGTCATCTTCTCGGCAGAGTTGATTGGGTATGTTATGCGCCTCGAATTTATCTTTATCATATGTCATTATCAGACTGCATCCCATTTTCGAAAGCGCGAGTGCGGCCGGCCCTCCAATACCTCCCTGTCCGATTATTATAATCTGGATTTTCAACTCTTCCGGTTTTACAATATCGGACTGGCGAATAAATCTTTGAGCGTCTGTATCAGTCATCTTAACCCTCACGGTTTGGTTATTTTCCCGATGGTTCTTGTGAACACGTTATCCCTTTTGGCGAATTTCTTGATCTGCTCTTCAACTTCCTTTCTCATGGGATCATCTTCCAGTGTGCAGAACACCGGGAATGGAAGGTCATCGATGCTTATTCTGAGACTGGAGTAGTTATCGATACGGACTCTGAATTCCTGCCTTGTATTCCCAACAATTGAGATCATGTAATCGCAATCGAAATTGAATATGGTATCGTCATCTTCGCCGCTCCATTTCGTAGATCCATCAACATGGGAATGCCACCACAGCCGCAAATCATCGATCTCGTCCTTCTTCCCCTCTGCTATCAATTTCTGGTACAGTTCAGTGAAACCTTTCTGGGCATCAGTATGTGAGGGGAGATTGAAGGTTTTCACTGTGAATATGTCATAGATAAGAAGTACTGAATAGACATCAAAAACCTCTTCTTGTCCCTTTGAGCCGAAGGTTATACCCATTTTCGGGATTTCCCATTCGAGTAGTTTAACCTTGCCCGGCCCGGAGATTTCATGCGGATACATCTTAATGAAGTGGACAAGTTTCTGATAGGCCTCTGGAAGGATAACAGGAAACGGTGTCTTGATAACCTTTATCCTCTCAGAGATCCGGGGTTTTTCAGTAAAAATAATTTTTTCGATTTTAATATCCATTTTATCCTCTCTTTGTTTATTTTTTCCACATATCAGGGGAAACCAACGTATTATCAATATACTGAAGGTATCCCAAAATAGTGTTAATTAACATTGGAATTTCCACCCTGGCCACAAGTTTTATAATACTGAGCCAGGAATCAGCATCGAAGTATGGAAAACCATCCATGATAATGGGGTGGTCATATTCTTCCTTCCTGTCGGTGAGATTCTCTATTGTTATACCACCATCGTGTATATCAAGGGAAGTCTTGAAAGTACCGAGATCAACAGGATCCTCATCAGCGGTACTGATGGGGTTAGTGAATATTTTCACCACAGAATCCTCAACATCAATGAAATCAATGTCCTTGTTGGAAATGATTCCATCAAAATCCTCTGACCATTTACTCTCAAGTTTTTTGGCTTCTTTAGGACTGATTTTCGTTAAACCCTTTCTCTTTCTATACAATCTTATGAGAGATTCACATGAATCAGTTAAGGATTCGCGAGTTGAGTTGATTTTGTTGATCATCTGGTTTCTTTTCTCTCTCGATGCCCTTCGCATCAATCTAATGTACCTTTTCTTGCTCCTTATGGAAATCAGTTTCCTGATGAGTTTTATGGGATCAAAGATGTGTTTCTTTTTCCAGACCTCAATACCTTTTCTATCATAACGGTTACCAAATCTCGCCTTGACACCATTATCAATGAATATGATAATCATTTTAACGAGAGCAGCTAACTCGCCCCTCTTGAGGTTGCCATGAACATTATCTTCCATATTACCAAAACACACATATCCCCATTCATAATTAGAATGTGCAGGATAAACCCATTCAGGTCTTATGCTGAACAGTGCCCTGAAGATTCTTATTTGGCTTGATCTATTACCGAACAGCGGAATTCTGACTCTGTATTTTTTAAGAATACCCACGCGCAGAGTAACCTTCAGGTATTGTCTTGTGACCTTGACCCTCTTAACCTCGGGGATTTTCCATAACCTGCCAAATTCCCTGGAGAGTTTCTCTACACTGTAATTGATAGCCATGTCATTATGGGCTTCTCTCAGTTCATTGACAAACCTATAAAGAGAATCGGATAGGTCATATTCATCATATCCCCACATACTACTTTTTTTCGAAAACACGGTCTTTAGTGCCGCCAGGTACATTTTCTTAATCTTCTTTTGGTTTGTCTCAAATTCTTTCCTTTTCCCATTCAGATTCTTTTCTGATACTCCTTCATTCACAATTTCAATCATACGGATCTTCTTGTCATCGGTTTCCCTTTCCTTTACCTTAACACTATCCGGATTCATTTTGAGGATTTCAAGGACTTCGTTCAGGTAGGATCCCTGGAATATTGTACCCGCGACCTCCTTCGGTCTACGTATCGTATGTTCCATTGCAGGGATACCCGCATCAGACAGTTGACTAGAAATATTTTTTTCTATGAAATACCACATTTTGGCCCTCCTCAGAGACACTTCTCTTCAGCGAATTCTTTCTTTTTCTTTCTGATTTCTTCAGCCTTTTTCCTTATCTTTTCCGCTTCTTTTCTGTATTCTTCTGGTATCAGTGATGTGAAATTTGTCAGCTGTAATGCAAGCATTTGCATAAACTCATACGATTCGTCGTCACGGGAGGGTATGAATTCTTTTATCGCTTGAGCTACATGATTATTTCTTAGAGTACCATCTTCATTGAAAGAACGAATCTCACATGCTCTGCGGCAAATTGATTCAATCTCAGCACCAGTTGATTCTTTGAGTTGCTTTTTATTCGCTAACTGCAATAATTCGCTATCAGAGATTTTATAGTCCAAATCTTTACCTTGCAGTTCCCCATCTATAGACATCTTCCTCAGGATCGCTTTGAAGATATTTGCTCTTACTTCAGCGGATTTCGGGATCATGAATGGAATCTTCACATCATACCTGCCCTCTCTCAGATCTGCTTCGTCCATGAGATCTGGTCTGTTCGTGGCTCCTATACAGATGATGTCCCCTCTATGTCTTGTGTCACCCATGAATTCCCTTCTCCTAGCACTCATTCTGGATGTTAAACCAGAATCACCAGAATGATAACTTCCGCGGGCCATGTGTTTCCCTTCAATCTCATCCTCAAACACAATGACCGGTGCAAGGGCTTCCAGTATATGGAAAACAAACTCCTGTCTCCTTTCTGACACACCAACATAGGGATCTCTGAGGGATTTAACTTTTACAAGAGCAAAGCCTATCTCTTTTGCAAATGCCTCCACAATCACACTCTTACCTGTTCCCGGGGGACCGAGCAAGAGGATTCCCATCGGAACACTGAAGAAATCGCCTCTACGTATAGATTTAGACAACAACATCAGATAATTCTTAACGATTTCAAGGTTGCCTATCACATTGAACCCCCATCTCGGTTTGATGATCTCAATAAGACCACCACCCATGTTCTCGAGTATCATTTTCTTCTTTTTCCAGATATAATCGACATCAATTTTAATTTTGTCATGGGTGGCTCTTTTGATAATGTCCTCTATGGAGACAAGTGCAAGACCAGATGTGTGGTTTGCGAAATTCTCAGAATCAATTTTGAGTTTGAGTTTTTTGAATCTTTTGTCCTTGGTCAGGTGTTTTATGTAATCCAGTCTCTGGTCTTTATTCGGAAGCGGCACCTTTATGCATTCGATATTTGATGTTGCTGTTCTGATGGTTTTCGAGACATCCTCTTTATTCACTGTCATCATAATGATGATATTGCCCGATTCTTCTATCTTCACATTTCTGGCCCACCTGGAGATCGTAACAATGCTGGTCCTGTCTTCAGTGCTCTGTGAATTGATCGCTCCATCCGGAGCAAATGTTTCTGAAAACCCCATGATCAGTGCACCAAAGGGTTTATCCGATTTGAAGTGATCAGGAAACTTTTTTGCTGCTTCTTCGGGTGAAATTTTGATGAATTCCTCCAATAACGGTAAAGCAAGGGCAGGGTCCCTGGGAAGAGTAACCTTTTCTTGGCCCTTTGGAGGTTTCAATCCTAAGAGTTGAATGAAGCAAGTTTCCATCTCAGGCCTAAAGAAATGTATTCCTTTTGACCTGTCGTAAAAAACAACCATCTGTCTCCTTTTGAGCATATCCTCCACCAGGTACTGTTTTAGATGTTTATATTCCCCTTTTGGAGTTCTCACAAAATCCACTACATTAAAATGCAGTAAGAATGTCCAGGAGACATTTGAAGCGAACTTCTTATGAAGTTCATCGTCCCAAAAAGTTTGATAACTGCTCATTTTAATCCTCCTCAATAGTTTAGTAGAAAAAACGCAAAAGACAGAACCAAAGTCTTAACAAGCCAAAATCAGAATAGAATAAAATCTAAGAAAATCCAGATCCAGTCTCGTTTATGCTTTTTTAACCACATGTATAAGCCTTGGTACTGGCTTCCTATGAACCGATTCTGCGGATAATCTCACTGAGCTTTGCTCAATCAGATATATATTTTATTTTGAATGTCTTTTGCGAATATGATGGTGATGTTGAGGGAGTGATTTGGGATAATCCTTGGATAATTATACTATTGTATAGTGGTTAACAGAAAGTAATTTAAACCTTTAATTCCGATGTTTTTTTGCATTGTTCCTGTTTAAACTTAAATTAATAATATCCAATTATCTTGCATGTCAGATTCCAGCCCAGACAATTCGAACGATGGCTTGGTCCAATCGAAAAAAGCCGTCAGTCCAGACAGTTCGGATGGTCCGAAAGATTCGAAGAGTTCGAAGGAGTGGCCGGTTGCTGAGGGGAGGTACAAGGTCGGCAATACAGAGTCGCCTGTTGCTGTCTGCACCATGGCCTCTGTTGAGATGGACCTTCCGCTGGACAGGATAGCCATAAAAGGGAAGTGCGTCACAGAGAACCTGGGAGTGGAGAAGATAATCAAGAACACGATATCCAACCCGAAGATCAGGTACATCATCTTCTGCGGAAAGGAGTCGCATGGACACTTCGTGGGCCAGGCAGTGAAGTCACTCAAGGACAACGGGATAGATGCAGAGAAGAGGATTATAGGAGCAAAGGGCGGTATGCCCATACTAAAGAACTTAAAGCCAGAAGAGATAGAAAGATTCAGGGAACAGGTTGAGCCCATTGACATGTCAGGTGAGGAGGACAGGGCAAAGATACTTGTGAAGGTTAATGAGCTTTTTGATAATAACCCTGGTGTGTTCCAGGGGGAGGTTATGAATATGGAGGAAGAAATAAAACAGAGCAGTGCAGAAACCCATCCAGTGAGCGAGTGGGAGAAGGACCCGCAGGGATTCTTCACCATACGCCCGGATACGGAGAAAGGAGAGATCATTGCAGAGCATCACAGCAACGAGGGAAACATACGAGTAAGAATAACAGGAAAGTCAGCAGAGGACATGTATCATCATATCATAAAGAACAGCCTGATATCAAGACAGGATCATGCAGCTTATCTGGGAAGAGAGCTTGCAAGGGCAGAGGTCGCGATGCTGAACAACCTGGACTACGAGCAGGACGCACACGTAAAGGTCAGCAACCAACCCACCAGTCAGGACAACGGCCAGGACATCAACCAGGCCAGTAACCAGGCCAGCAATCCAAGTTTAGGACCATCCTTCCAGAGGGATGGACAGGAAACCAGGAAACCCGATCCAGAACAGGAGAGACCATCAATACCAGGACCGGTTCCAATGAATCCTGTCCAGAAGCCAGAGATAGAGAAGCCAAAAATATCAATGGAAGAGAGGGTCAGGAGATTGGCTGAATCAGTCTCGGCACGCGAAGAGGCTGAGAAGAAACCAAAAGGAAGAACACTGACATATTACAAGGGATACAGGGAGATAGAGCTGGCCGATGCAACGAACCCTGATCACGAGTTCAGGGCCTTTCTCAGGGACAGGGGAATGTCAAGGGTATTTTAACACACCGTTCAGAGAATTAAGGAGTGATAGTATGGATGAGAATAGAGTAGATCAAACCAACGATCAGAATGATCAGAACACGAGCCAGGGCGGGAGCCAGGGCGGGAAGAATCCCTACCAGCCGCTGGTTGTTAATGGTAAGAGTTTGGGTGAGGCATGGGATAACGCTGTCCGTGCGATGATGACGATGGGGTATGACAGATTCGTAAAAGCCCCGGAATATCAGACATGGACCAAGGATTCACCGATGTTCATAATGGTTAATGATCCAATGTCAGCCCCAAGGTTC
>DAOUYM010000012.1 GCA_030666115.1 Candidatus Aenigmatarchaeota archaeon | reverse complement strand
TCCTTGTTCCCTTGAAACCCTTGACTGATATGATCTGCAGTTCCTTGGCTCCTGTGTTGTCTGCGCAGTGTATTATCGCGCCCACAGGTAATGCCTTAATTATTTTGGTTGGTATGGCTTTCATTCTCACTCCTCCCTCTTAATGACCCCAACGATAACGAAGTGCTTTGTTTTGGATAGGGGTCTGCATTCTGCAATCATGACCTGATCGTTGTCCCTTGCCTTTATGCAGGGTGGGTTATGAACAACAACCCTTGATTTCCTTCTCTCATATCTCTGGTACTTGGTGAAGTACTTGTGATAATCCCACTCAACAACAGCCGTTGCGTGTGACTTGCTTGACCTCACCACTCCCTTGAAAGCCCTTCCCCTGACAGGTAGGCTGCCGTGCCAGGGACACCTGTGATCCTCGCACTTGTTCTCAGGTGCGTCTATTCCCAGTCCTATGGTCTTTCCCCTGGACTTCCTGTCCCTTGGTGCATCAGCCTTGACAACCTTCTCGGCCGTTGGTTTGGCCTTATCGGGTTTTGTGGATTTGGCTGTCGTGGGCTTAGCTATCTTCTTCTGGGTCACTTTCTTGGTTTTTTCCTTCGATTTCTTTTCCTTTGTCTTTTTAGCCTTAGTCATACTATCACACTATACTATCACACCATAGATACCCACGCAGAGAAACCACAGCCTCTCTACCTTCACTGCACCGGAGCACAGTGGTGGGTAACTCAGCTTCTTTTGGAATGACGACTTAATTCAATCTTTCCAAGTCGTCTGTCGCTTAACCAATGCTTAGAACATTGATTTATAACATTATAGGGCTCATGGGTTTTTAAAGGTATTGTTCTACCACTTCTTGAGCTTCTTCTTGATTCTGTCCTCAGGGCGGGCGATGAGGACCCTACCATCAACGATTACCCTGTCCCCAGAAGGGAGCCTGAAAGAAAAAGTGCACTGATCCTTGACGAAGTTCTTGCTTCCTTTGCTGGTCTCTACTGTAATCGTGTTCCGGCTCTCATCCACCACCTTCCCCTCTATCCCGACATTCACCGGGTTGGTGGACTTTACTATCTTCACAGGCAAACCTACAAGTTCATGCCTGACCAGGTTCTCTGGCGTTATCATTATGATCATCGCATTGATCCGCACATTGATCTGCGCATTACTTACGCTTTCCTTGCGCTTGTGGTCTTTCGCGGTTTATGCGACGTCTATCTGGTCCTCGGGGAACCCGAGTTTCATGAGTATACCCTTCACCCTGCTCTTGTGATTGCCCTGAAGTTCTATGGTCTTGTCCTTTATAGTCCCACCACAGGCCAGCCTGGTCTTAAGCTTCTTCAGAACTGACTTCGGATCGGAATCCTTTCCTACACCTTCTACAAGGGTTATTATCTTTCCGAACCTTCTCTTCACGGTAAAGACTTTTATCTTTTCCTTTTCCTTTGATATGGTCTCACAAACACAGAGGGATTTTGGCAACCCACACTTATCACATGTTTTATCCATTAACTTACCTTCCTCCCTTGGATTTTTCCTTCTTAATGCTTAACATTCTTGCAATTATTCTCTTGTTGTCCTTGAGTTTTCCCGGAGAAGTAACATTTGCTCCTATTGATATGTTTGCCTTTTTCTTTGCAAGTTCCAGCCTCAGCTCGCTTAGTTTCTTTTCCCTTTCCTTGTCACTGAGTTTCCTTATATCCTTTGCTTTTAGAGTAGCCATAAGCTTGATTTATTATTAGTATATATATTTAAATTTGTCCAGAACATCACTTCTTCTTGGCCTTAGCGGCCTTAGCGGTTCTCGGGGACTTCTTGGCAGCGGGTTTCTTAGCGGCCGGCTTCTTCGCAGCCTTCTTTTCGGGTTTCTTTGCGGGCTTCTTTGCCGCTGGTTTCTTGATCTTGGAATCCTTTGTCTTTGTGGGCTTCTTTTCTGTCTTGTGCTGTGCCTTGGGTTTCTTCTCTTTCTTTGCCTTGGTCACTTTCCTGGCCTTTTCTTTCTTGACTGGTTTCTTTTCATTGTGTGCCGGTTTGTGCTCTTCCTTCTTTTCCTCTTCCCCTGACTCTGGCTTTTCTTCTTCCACGGGTTCCATTGTCTTCCTTATCTCGCCAGATATATCCATGAACTCCTTCATTATCCTTACCTTTATCCCGATCTTTCCTGGCTTGGTTATTGCCTCTTCAAAACCATAATCAACAAGTTCCTTTGACGGGTGTCCGCAACGCTTAAGATAGCCCGCGATGAACTTGCCCTGCATGCTCTTTCCTCCTCCTCCACCAAGCCTTCCGGATATCACAATCTCAACCCCAATGGCTCCTGCCTCCATAACCCTCTTCATGGAGAGGTTGCCTATCTTCTTGAAGTTGTATCCTCTTTCCAGTGCAGATGCTATCTGCTTCGCGACAATCCTTGGATCAAGGTTGGGGTCCCTTATACCCTTGACATCTATCTGCGGGTTCTCGAATCCGAACTTGATTTTTATCATCTCTGTTATCTCATTTATGTTCTTGCCACCCCTTCCGATAATCCTGCCCGGCTTGTTGGTATAGATTATAATCTTCACTCCCAGTGGTGTCCTCTGGAGTTCTGTCTTGGAGTAGTCACCATACGGGAACCGTGTTCTTATGAATTTCTCTATCTCAGCTTCCTTTATCCCCTGTTTTATGAAGTATTCATTCAGCATATCATCTCTCCTCAAGCACCAACTGTATGTTGGTCACTTTCCTCTTCTCCATCCTTCTTTTCCATCCTCTTGGCCTGTAGAACGTGAATCCTGTGTGGGCGGACGCGTGTATGGTGAGCTTTGATGGGTCCAGTCCCTTGAACTCTGCATTGGTCTCAGCTGACCTGAGGAGCCTTACCATTTCCTTGGTCACATTGGTGTAGTACTTCCCATTCATGCTCTGCTTCTGCAGTAGCGTGTTAATCAGGAATATCTTGGCCTTGCCCAGCTTCATTCCATTGAGTTTTGAGCACACGATGTTGGATGATCTCTGGGATATCCTGACGCCTCTACCAAAAACCTTGGCAGACTTCTTTGGATCCGGGTTGTATGCGTACTTGTTCATATTATCCCTCAATCATCGTTTTTATCCCTCAATCATCATCTTTCGCTTAATCATTAAGTTCAGTAAGTCATGACTTACTTCAGTGGAACGAACTTGCTGGATCTGGTTGCACCGAAACCTGGTGAGGAGTGCCTGACACCCTTTCTTGTAAGGGCGAATTCACCAAGCCTGTGACCCAGCATCTCTGGCTTTATCTCAATCTTAACGTACTCCTTTCCGTTGTGCACGCCGACCTTCATTCCGAGCATCTCTGGAATTATGACCATGCTTCTTGACTTGGTCCTGTGGAATTTCTTGGAATCCGCCTTCATTTTTTTCAGTAACTTCTTCTGGTTCTCTGTAAAGCCTCTCTTCAGAGCCCTTCTATCCCTTGACTTTATGAGCAGCATAAATTCATCTGTGCTCATGCCCTTTATTTCCTCCAGGTCCTTGCCTCTCATTTCGAACTTAGCCATACGTTTTGACCTCCGACTTTATCCAACCCTTCCGGTCAGCTTCCGATATCATAAATCCTCTATTCTACCTCTTCTTTCCTGTCCTCTTTGGTGATATTGATCCCACCTTCTTTCCGGGCGGTGCGTGCCTTGAAACAGTCTTGTGCTTTCCAAGGCCACTGTAACCTCCACCGAACGGGTGGTCAACAGCATTCATTGAAACACCAGAAGTTATTGGGTAGAGCTTCCCCCTGGCGCGCATTGCCTTGAACTTCTTCCCTGCCTTAACAAAAGGTTTCTCATTCCTTCCCTCTCCTGCGGGTATCCCAACCATAACCCTGCATAAGGGATTCATCTTTTTCTTATTCTTGGAAGGAAGCTGTATTATACATTCCTTCTTTCCTCTTGAAACCATAGTAGCGAATGATCCGGGTGTCCTGCACAGCTTTGGACCGGAATTTGGTGAAGTCTCTATACCAGAAACCTGTGTTCCCTCAGCAACATCTGAAAGCGGCATCATGAACTTTCCAACAGAATCACCGACCCTCATTCCCTCAGTCGCTATAACATAACCTCTGGTCTTGTCCTCATAGGTTATCTCTGCAACAGGAGAATTCCTCATCTTGTCATTCACTATGTCAGACACCTTGCCCGGCTGGTTCTTGTACTGCAGATTGGGTTTGAACTTATAAGAACGAGCCCTGTAGGTGGATGTGCCTCTTCCCCTTCTCTGCTGAATGATTCTCTTTGCCATACGTTTTGACCTCCGACTTGCTTCAACCTTCCCGGGTCGGCTTCCAATCCTTTTGACCTCCGACTTTATCCAAACTTTCCAGGTCGGCTTCCAATCTTATCCTCCGATTACAACATGCCCATTCTTGAGGCAATGTCAGCTGCTGAATCGTCAGGATGCAGCTTTATGTAAGCCTTCTTCTCACCCTTCCTTGTTACTTCGACATTGACCTTTATAACCCTTACACTGAACTGTTTCTCTATTGCTTCCTTTATCTGTTCCTTGTTGGCTTTTTTGTTGACTATGAACACCAGCTTGTTCTCCAGTTCCACCATGTTCATTGACTTCTCTGCAAGCTGGGGATAAACCAGAACCTTCCATGGATCCGTTTCCTTCCTGGGTGTTTCCGGGGATTCTGTCCTGGAATCGTTCTTGGTTCCCTTCTTCGTCTCTTCCTTCTGCTTGTCATTCTTTTCTGCCATTCAATCTACCTCTCACCCAAAGCATCCATCATCTTGACAGCTGACTCTGTCCATATACAGAACCTGCCTGCGTGTGCACCAGGAGCAATCATTGATACGCTCAGGTTTCCTGCCTCAACAACATCAACACCGGCAAGGTTCCTTGATGCCTTGATCACACCATTATCATTACCAACCACTATCAACGGGCCCTTCTTGACCCTGTACTTCCTTCCTCTTGCGGTCCCCTTTCCTGCCCTTACCTTTTTCTTTGCACATCTTTCGAGTTCCTTCTTGAGGCCGAGTTTCTCCAGGATCACAATGACCTCCTTGATCTTACTGATGTCCTGCATCTTGTCCTCTATGACCAGCGGAACGTGCTTAACATTATCTACGGCATGGCCCCTTTTCGCCACAACATCCTTCCTCGAAGAAGCCGAAGCAGCAGACAACAGGGCTCTTATCCTCTCCTTCTTGTTTATTTTGAGTTTCCATTTCTTCTCTGCCTTTGGTGGATGGGCCTTGATTCCCTTTATTGCCTGGGGAACGAACCTTGCTCTCATGCTCAGTCCGCCTGAACCATGTATCCTCTTCATCCTGGCCATTTCCCTGTTCATCATGCTCATCCTTATCCCTCTCCTGCCGTGGTAGTGGGCGGATGTCCTCTTTCCCGCAAGCGGATCAGTCCCATAGGGCTGGATGATCTTCGACTTCTCTGCAAGCACAGCCCTCTTTATGAGGTCGTCCCTGACTGGCCTGGAGAAAGCCCTCTCTACCTTAATGTCACCCTTCACTGTTCCATTCAGGCTGTACACCGGTACTTTCATTCCATCGCTCCATTTTTCATATTTTTCAATTCGGATTGTTTCCATTTAACATGGTTTGATTAGTTAATAAACTATATACTGTATTCGTAATATATTTAAGTTTAATTTAAATTTATTACCCTGCCATTACCTTGTTATTACCCCGATATTACCTTGCTTTAACCTGCTAACGGTATGGGGAGTACTGAAAACCTGTTGATAAATCACTCTTCACAATAAATTATCATGGGTATCTACATAAGCGGTGATTACTTCCAGATAATCCATTACTACTATTTTTGCATGGGAATATTCAGCTTCACAGCAGCCTTTATATTCGGGTTCCCGTATTCTGCGTATTTCATATTGTTCTGCGTGCTGCACTCTGCAATAAGCTGGTATGTGTCCTGGTTCATGGAGAAGAAGATGAAGAAGCTCGTGATCATAGAATCAAGCAGTTATATATTATCCCATATACTGCTCACTGTCCTGACAGCCGGCCTAACACTTTTCCTGTGGTACTATCAGATACTCATAGAGGGATTCCTGATAAACTCCATAATAGAGATAAACTATTTCATATTCTTCATAGGAATGGTCTGGTACATTATAAGCAGGTTTGACTTCGTGGATGGGCTGTTTAATTACTTCGATACACTTACCTTCAGAAGAGCCAAGAATCTCATAATAAACAAAAGAGACAGCCTGGGACTAAGGAAACTCATTACTGATGCCAGGATAAAGTCCTACAAGCCCGGATCTGACCCTGAAATAGACTCTGCACTGATATCTGCCTGGAAGGGAAGGAAATCCAACATTAAGGTGGGTATTTACGAGTTCGAGACCAGGATGTGTGAAAACTTAATCGAGATGTTCAATGAAAAGATAGACAAGTTAATGTCAAGCCCCAGCCCCACCCTTCTCGACCAGAAGATGATAAGGAGTTACAAGGGGCTGATAATGGATTACGAGAAAAGAGCAGTCGAATACGAGAGGTTTTTCCAGAAAAAGGGGACCTAACAGAAAAAATAATTAATTTAAATACCTTTTACATATAGTAGTAACTATTAGTTGTATCGGTGGTAGCATGGGTAAGGGAAAACCAAAAAAGGAAGAGAAAGGAAAGGATGAAAAAAGTAAAGGTGAGACTCCAAAGGGAGAGAAGCCAAGCAAGCCAGCAGAAGTCCAGAAGAAGCCAAGGATACAGGAGATTATAAGGCTGGTTGAAACCAACCTGGACGGAGGAAAGAAAGTGAGAGTAGCGATTCGTGACATCAAGGGCATTTCATTCATGCTGAGCAACGCAATCGCAAAGAAGATTGATTTCGCTGAGAAGAGACTTGGTGAACTCTCTGAAATGGAGATGAAGAAACTCGAGGAGATCATATTTAACCCGGATAAGTTCGGGATACCTGCCTGGTTGTACAACAGGAGAAAGGATCCGGCAACAGGCGAGGATAAGCATATAGGTGTCTCTAAGCTCGACCTGACCAAGAAAATGGACATAGACGCAATGAAGAAGATGAACTCATACAAAGGCGTGAGGCATATATACAAGCTTCCGGTAAGGGGACAGAGAACAAGGTCGGGAAGCGGTGGAAAGACAGTTGGTGTTTCAAAGAAGAAACAACAGCCAGCTAAAAAGAAGAAGTGATTTGTATGAGGAATATAAGAAAGACTTTCAAGCGGCCCAAGAAGGCATGGGATCAGGCCAGGATAAAGGATGAGAGGATCATGATGAATATGTATGGCCTGAGGAGAAAGAGGGAGCTCTGGAGGGCAGAAGAAATTCTAAGAGGTTTCAGGGGAAGGGCCCGTGGACTAATCGCATCAGAGGACAAGGAAAAAGAGAAGATTCTGATAGACAAACTCTCGAAGTTCGGTATGCTTAAGGGAGGTACTGGACTGGATGACGTGCTTGCCCTGACAGTCAATGATGTTCTTGAGAGGAGACTGCAAACCGTTATCTTCAAGAGGAACATGTCAGGCTCCATAAAGCACTCAAGGCAGAAGATTGTTCATGGCCGTGTTTCAATCGATGGAAAGAGGATAAGGTTCCCGTCATATTTCGTTCCTGTGGAGGAAGAGAAGAAGATAGATATAATAAAGGATAAGGGTGGTAAATGATGCCTGTTCTGGATACTAAAAGGGAAGTGAAGAGGACGAGGACGGGTCAGTGGGGTGTTGCCCACATCTACTCTTCAGAGAACAACACTATAATCCACATCACAGACGTGACAGGAGCCGAGACCATAAGCAGGTTCTCGGGCGGCATGGTTACCAACAGGGACAAGGATAAAGGAATGCCTTTCCCTTCAATGAACGCAGCCAGGAAAGCTGCATCCGAAGCCCTTAACAAGGGTCTTATCGGCGTGAACCTGAGGATAAGAGCTCCAGGTGGTCACAAGAAGAAGATGCCTGGCCAGGGTGTGCAGCCGGCAATACGTTCCCTTGTCAGGACCGGCCTCAGAATAGGTAAGATAGAGGACGTCACTCCTATACCACACGACACAACCAGGAAACCTGGCGGGAGAAGGGGCCGGAGGGTTTAGGGTGATGGTATGTCGAAGCAAAACAAACCGGTTGCTGGTTCAAGGGCATACTGGCCCAAGAAAAGGGCCAAGAGAATGCATCCAAAGGCCAAGACCAGGTCAGTCAAATCCGAGGAGAACATACCTCTTGTTTTTGCAGGCTACAAGGCAGGCATGACCAGGATAGCTGTGCTTGACCAGAAGAAGGGATCAAGGACAGAGGGTCAGGAAATCGTCAAAGCAGTGACCGTAGTGGACTGCCCGTCCCTGAGGGTCTGTGCAATAAATGTTTATGGGAAGAATGACATCAACGAAGGGATAAGAATGATATCCACCATATGGGCTGAAAAGCTTGACAAGAACCTTGAAAGGAAACTGAAGGTTCCTAAGAACACAGATTCCAAGACCAAGATACAGAAAATTGATGGCCAGGTGGAGAAACTCTCTGACGTGCGGCTCGTTGTTCACACCCAGCCAAGGGAATCAGGAATAGGGAAGAAGAGACCCGAAGTGTTTGAGATCGGTATGGGTGGAGATGTCCAGAAGAAATGGGAATACGCCAAGCAGAAACTTGGTGATGAGATCAGGGCAAGCGAGGTCTTGAAGGATGGTGAATGGATTGATGCTTCTGCGGTTGACAAGGGCAAAGGATTCCAGGGACCTGTCAAGAGATTCGGAATTATAATAAGGTCCAGGAAAAACAAGGGTAAAAGAAGGCATACCGGTGTTATCGGTGCGAGGGGGGTGGCAAGGGTGCTTCCTGGTAAGATTGCGATGGCCGGACAGCTTGGATTCCAGACAAGGACAGAATTCAACAAGATGGTGATTAAGATTGGCTCTGACGGAATCAACCCGAAAGGTGGATGGCTCAATTACGGCCCGGTAAAGGGCGATTACCTCCTGATATCTGGTTCTGTTCCAGGACCAAAGAAGAGGCTTATTATTCTTAGGAAGGGACTAAGAGCCAAGAAACCAGAGCAGATAGAAATAAAGAATGTTTTCCTTGATTCACAGCAGGGTGTGTAGAACGCATATGCGAAGGGGTCGAGTTTTTCCTCGGGCTACTTAACTAGTTTAATTAATATGACTTGACATCCATCAGGACCAGTTTTAGTAGAATGTTTTGAGCCTTTTTTACCAACAATAAAGTGACCTTTTGAATAAGTGCCATTTTCATCACTAAATGATCCTTTTAGAACAAAAACCCATTCATCGTTTTCATGAACATGCTCATCAAATGATGAATTTGGATCCAAATTTATCAAATCAATGAAAATATTATCTTTTGTGAGGTTTTTAATGCTAGCATGATCTCTAAACTTATTCCACTCGATTGAATTTGTATCTACCATGACAATAATTAGAAAGTTATCATTTATTACTTTTCATAATACCGAGGGGAAAATAAATTTGACTAGTGCTTCATTGATTCTTTGTTATCACGTGTTCTGTGAATTCATCTCCTTCCCAGATATGTTTTGTTGTTTTGTATGCCCAGTTCTCTCCCAATAGATATCTGACCTTGAAAGCTATGTAGGTATCATCCAGTTTTTCAGGACTCACCTGATCTTTAAGGTTAGGGAAAGGGTCTGTATGGAAACGATAAACAATCCTGCTGTTAGTTATCTCAGAGAAATCCACCTTCAAGCCCACGCTCTCGTCCCTTTCTCTCAGAATCCTGGCAAAATCCTGTGGATTGCCTTTCTGGAAACCCATTAAATCATAAGCTTTACTCAATCCGCTCTCCATGATCTGCCTGAAAATTTTAAGAGCCTTCTCTTCACCGAGATCATGCTTCAGGACCAGAAACAGATTTTCATACAATCCAAAGAAAGCTGAGTTGTACTCTACCATGGAAATCACATTCCCTACTCTGTATCGTGCCAGATATGGCTCATGGAGAAGACACCGCCTATAAGCGTTAGAATTACCATTGTGATCATTATGGTTATTATCGCAGGGTCAAGCTGATGGGTTATCGAGTACATCATTCCTGCCAGGAAAACGAGCAGCAGGATGAAGAACATCAGGAGCACGAACCACTTCTCCCTGGTGCCATGCCTTCTTTTCCTGAGGTTCCGCTTTCTGTCCTCTTTTGTCCATTTTGTCCATGGCTTTCTCTCAACAATCCCTGACTCTGACTCTTCCTCTTCTTTCGGTTTCCTTTCAGGCTCTTTTTCAGTTTCTTTCTCTACCTTCTCTTCTGATTTCTTTTCTGATTCCTTTTTTTCGGGTTCCTTTGGTTTCTTCTCGGTTTCCTCTCGCCTGATTTCCTTCTCCATGATCATCACTTCTTTGGTTTCGTTGTTCTTGTCTTGGTTTTCTTGGTTTTCTTGGTTTTCTTGGTTTTAGTTGTCTTGGCTGTTTTGGTCTTCTTCTCTTTGGCTTCTTTGGCTTCTTTTCCTTTGGTGGTTTCTTTGGAGTCCTTTTCTGCCATGTCCTTCTTTATTTTGTTCTCGAAACCGCACCTTATGCAGAACCTCCAAGGTCTCTTGCCCTTGGTCCTGACCTGTATGATATGAAGACCGCACTTCGGGCAGGGTCTTGGAATCACTTCCAGGAAGCCATGCTGCGGCAGTGGGAATGAGTTGGTGCACTTAGGGTAACTGGAGCAACCCACAAACCTCTTACCTGTCTTGTGGGAATGGATTATCCTGAGTTCTCCCTTGTCACACTTTTCACACTTCCCCACGGTATGGATCTCCCTCTCATAATCCCTTATGGCCTTAATCATGTGCTGGCCTATACTCTTCTCATGATACTTGAACTTGGTCAGTATCCCGTTGAGTTCCTTCTGCACGTCCTCCAGTATATCCTCCCTCTTCCTTTTCCCGTTCTCGACCAGCTCCATGTCACTCTCGAACTTCTTGGTGAGGTCGGGTGAGACAATCTCAGGGCAGTACTTGTTGAGTGCATCGATAACCGCTTCACCAAGGTCTGTTACATGGACGGACTTCTCCCTTATGTAACCCCTGTCGTAGAGGGTCTGGAGTATGCCTGCACGGGTCGCCTTGGTTCCCAGCCCGAGTGTCTCCATCTCCTTCAGTATGGATGCCTGGCTGTACCTGTTTGGTGGCTCTGTCTCCTTGTCGAGCATGTCGATCTTGTCAACCTTTACTTTCTCTCCCTCTGATACCTCAGGAAGTATCTCTTCCTTGAAGACAGCGTAAGGTTTGTAGAAATCTATCCAGTTGGCCTTGATTGTCCTGACACCGTGAGCAAGGTAGGTCTCGCTCCCGACCTCTATCTCAACCCTGACCTGCTCCCTTATGGCAGCCTCAACGAACACCGAAAGGAACCTCTTGACAATGAGGTCGTAAACATTCATCTGGTAGCGGTTGATCTTCTTTGGTTTGTTGCCTGTTGGGAAGATTGACGGATGGGCAGGATCATCTTTCTTGCCCTCGTTGGGCCTGAGTATCTTCCTTGAGAGAAGCTTATCACAAAGCTCCCCGTATTTCTTCTGCCCGGACAGTTTCTTCAGTATGTCATTGTATCCTATCTTTGCAGGAAGCTTCTGGCTGGATGTTCTTGGGTAGGATATCAGTGCGTGCTCGTACAGGCCCTGAGCCATGTCCAGGGTCTGCTTAGGTGAGTATCCGAAACGGTTGTAGGCCTCCCTCTGCAAGGATGTGAGATCGAACGGGAAAGGTGTGTGTTGCTTGTATTCCTTCTTCTCCACCTTCTTCACGGTTCCGTCCTTGTTCTTGGAAGCATGCATCGCCTTATCCACTTCGTCCTTCTTCCAGAACTTGTCGTTCTCGTGGTGGGCCATTATGTTCTTCCCTCCGAGCACACCATGCAGCTCGAGCTGCCAGAAAGGAACTGACTTGAAGGCCTTTATCTCCTTCTGCCTCTCATCCAGTATGTTCAGTGTCGGGCCCTGCACCCGGCCGGTTGTAAGTGTCCAGAAACCCCCGACATGTTCAACAGCGAGCGTGAGTGCCCTGCTCAGGTTTATGCCGAAGTACCAGTCCATGTGATGCCTGGTCAGGCCTGCCTCTATCTGCGGGAAATCCAGGTGGGGTAAGGCCTTATCATAGGCTTCAACAATGTCAGGGGTCGTCAGGGTGGAGAACCTCATCCTCTTTCCATCCTTGACCTTGCAGATGAACCTTAATATGTTCCAGGCTATCACAGAACCCTCGATATCGTAATCACAGGCGGAAATGAATTCGTCTGCATTCTTTACAAGGCTGTTTATGTTCTGGTAATACTTCTTTGACCAGAAGTTCCCCTTCCTCTCAAAACTTGGCTTCCATGCCACAGAGAAGACAGGGTACTTCCATTTGGCTCCCTTCTCCTTCTCATCAAGAACGAACAGGTGACCAACAGCCGGGACAACTATTATATCCTTCCCTCCCCTGGTTATTTTGTAGTAAGGGGCATCCTTCTTACCGAGCTTCTTGACCTCTCCTGTGGAAAGGGCCTCGGCTATCCTCTTGGCTGCTGATGGTTTCTCTGAAATTATCAATGTGTATCCCATACATTAAATTAGTCATACACATAGATATTAAAGCTTTCTGTTCAGATCCTTCCTGAATGGGGTGTTACCTGTGATGTTACTCTTTCAATTTGAACATGATTGTTGTGGAGACTATGAAAATTATTGAGACTGTATAAAACACAATTGCAAAACCGAACCTCCCGGCCAAGAACCCTCCTGTAAAAATAGCAAAGGCTTCTGCTATTCCAATCACAGCATCGTATTTTCCAATCTCTGCTCCTCTGTTCTCTTTTTCTGTGATATCCCCCAAAAACGATGATTCGGATGTCTCAAAAAAGGAAGCAACTATTCCACTAAGTATCTGGATCAGATATAACTGCCAAAGAGATCCAATGACAGTATAAAGAAAAACAATTATTGCAGAAGCGTAACCGCCTATTATGAGGAATGGTTTTCTACCAAAACCGTCAGAATATTTACCAGTAATCAGTGAGGATAATGCTCCGGATAAGACGAGTAGTCCAACAGCCACACCGAAATTTTCCAGGCTTCCCCCAATCTCGTTAATAAAGATGAGATAAAAGGGTCCGAACAACCCAAACGCAAGTGCCATTAAAGAATTTGAAAGGGTAAATAATCGCAGATTCCTTTTCCTTGCCTTTTTAATTGAAATCATGCTTTTTGTAAGCTTGTGCTACTTAAGAATGAAAGTATTTAAGGAGGACGAAGCAATTTAAAGCTTGAATCGAACTTTAGAACATGCCTGCACCCACATGTAAGAAATGTCCCTACTTCACAAAGGAGAAGGAGAAGTACCAGAAAGGGAAGATTATTCTAGGATTCTGCAAACTAAGGCAGAAACACGTCTCAGACCAGACCATCGGCCTGCCGCTCTGCAAGGACAGGGCTGTTGTCAACGTATAAGAAACTTAAGGAAGGTTAAGGTGGGAATGTTAAGGCAGGAAGTCCTTCTGCTTGATCTTATCTGGCAGGTACTTCTCGCTGATGAACTTTATTCCCTTGGATGACAGAGCCTCCAGTTCCAGCTTGTGTCCCTTCTCCAGCATATGCTTCAGCTCGTTCTGCCACTCCTTTGGCTTGAACCAGACATATTTTAACATCTCGTGTGTTCTCTTGATATCTCCTTTGTTCAGGTTTATGGTAACGTTCTTGGTGATACCATACTTCTCAACATCCTTGGTGGTCAGGCCTATGAACTTGGCTTCAGGTGTACCAAGTCTGTCAGAAAGGAACGAGAGGTTTATGGAACCCTGCTTTATGACAGAGTATATGTAGTAACCCCACGGGTCAGCGTCGCAGAGTACGTAAACAGGAAGGTTCAGTTCCTTGTGCAGCCTGTTAATAAGGCGCCTGGTTCCCCTCGCAGGCTGTCCCTTTCCTGTGAGTATAAGGCAGTTTTCATTCTTCCAGAACTTGTCCTCGTTGAGCCTCTGCCAGACAGCATCCTTCTCTATGACCAGCACGAAACTCGCTGTGCACTTATCGAACTTTATGGCCTCTGGCTCTACGTTCGAAGGGATGGCCCATCCTGAGGAACCCATCCTTGCGCAGTCTATCTTATCGCCCCTGTCATCTATCACAATCGGTCCTGCAACATACCCCTTCCTGTCTGCCTGCAGATGAAGGGCTTCCCTCAGGGTATTGAGAGCTGCCTCGAGATCCTCAAGTATCGGATCGCTTTCGCTCTGGTCCTCGAACGTGTTCTCATTGGTGCCTGGTATAGTGTGCTTAAGGGCGTAGTAAAGATCCCTGATGGATGTGGTAACGTTCTGGTTTATGATCTTCTTGCACTCAGAAGCCACCAGCAAGGTCTGCATGAACTTCCTGGTATGCGCTACATTCATGTAGGTTCTGTGGCTTATCTTGTCTCCGAGCCTGATGAGCTTGTGCTTCTCATCGAAGTATGTATTGGAAAGCGCCCTTATCGGGAGTTTTATGTCCGGATTCTCCAGCTTGTTTATCTGCGTGAGTACACCTGTCCCGAAGTCTACCAGCTTTTCCTTTGGTTCGCCTTTGACATCACTTCTCTTCTCTGCTTTCTTTTTCTTCTCGCTCATTCTCCTCTCCTCCCTTCTCTTCCTTCTCCTTTTCCTCAGCTTCCTTTTCTTCATTCTCCTCGGATTCGTTCTCATTCTCCTTTGCTTCGCTGTTATCATTTCCTTCCTTTGCGTTGTTGTTCTCCTCACCGTTCTCCTGCGCGACTATCTCTCCCCATCTCTTTTCCACTATGCTCAGGATGGTCTTCTTTATCTTCTCCTCTGCCTCGCCTGTCAGCTCGCTCAGGGCCCTTGCACTGTCCTCTGCGTACTTCTCGAATATCTGTTTTTTCTCTGCTATCCTCTCTGCCCTCCTGACACCGGATAGGTACAGACCAAGCCTCCTGGCACAGTCCTGCAGGGCGAGCTTGATCTCCTTTATTATGACAGGATAGTTCGCTATCGCTTCCTTGGATTCTGATGTGAAGGGAACCCAGACAGAAACAAAGTGAACGAATATCACGACAGGTGCCTCAGGCATCCTGTCCCCTGGCAGGCCGTATCTCTTCCAATCCACCTGGGATACTGCCTTGGTTATGGCACAGTCCCCTGACTGATAGAGCAACGGGACGCGGTTCGCGAATCTCATGAGATTCGGTCGTGTTATCGAACCAGCGTACGCAATCCCTACCTCTACCAGGAAGGGCCATCCCCTGTAAACGCTTGGCGGTCTTGACAGTGACGTAACGAACTCTGGATTGAGTTCCTTCTTCAGCCCCTCCTCGACCGCAGCATCACCAAGGGGTGAGAGGCAGTCAGTAGGCGGCCTCGAGAGCTTAACTTCCTTTATC